>NZ_WWVY01000002.1:244912-424016 GCF_009876955.1 Bittarella massiliensis (ex Durand et al. 2017)
GCGGGGGCGCCCCCCCTTCTCTTTTTTCGGGAATGGGTTACGGATGCAAACTTGCTTCTTTTCCCCCACCAGGCAGGCCCTTTGTCTGCTCCTTTTGCGGGCGACAAGGGGGGTGGAAATCATCTTCCCCTTTTGCGCCGCTGCCCCTCTACATCCTCCCTTTTGCATTGGGACAGAGGGGTACCGGCGGGCCAAAACCCGGCCCCGCACGGCTTTGGTGGCCGGGCCGCAGACACGACCGCGGGATTGCCGGGGGCAGCGCCCAGGCGGCCCGTTGACCGGCCTGTTACCACTCTTTGCCTGACAGCCATACTGCTTTCTCGTTCTGGTCATGCACCGCCGCCAGTCGAGCAGCATCGACTTTGGCGCGACCAAGGCCCGGCCGCTGATCTGCCAGGCCCTTTTTGCGGGCAGAAAAGGGGCGGGAAGCATCTTTCCGTTCTGCTCTGCTGTCCCTCTATGCCTTTTTTGTATTGGTACAAAGGGCATCCGCAGGCCGAAACTCGGTCGAAGAGCTTCGATGGGCAAGCCGTCGCCACAGTTGCAGGATCGCCGAGGGCAGCGTCTAGGCGGTCGATCGACCGGCCACGCGGTCTCCCTTTTTTCCTATTGGACAGAGGTGCATTGCCAATCTCTCTTGCGGGCAGCAAAGGGGTGAAAAGCATCTTTCTGTCCTCCTGCCAGTCTACACCTCTCTTTTTGTACCGGGGCAGAGGGACACAGCGGGCTAAGGCCCAACCAAACAGCTCCGGCGGCTGGGTTCGTCGATACACCGCAAAATCGCCGAGGGCAGCGCCCAGATGGCCCACTGACTGGTGAACCGTCCCCTCCGTCTCGGCCCTGCAACGCAGGGCAAAGGGGTGCCCTTTTGCAAGGCACTCTCCTTCGCCCGCGGACGGAACACCCACTTGTGGGGCAAAGGATCCCATTTGTCTGTCCCGCGGAGGGGGGCAACCAGTGCCGGCCGGCTGTGGGTTCCTGGCCCTGTGGCGGTCGATCAGCGACCATGAGCAGGTCGTGGGCATCCCCAACCAAATCGTCGGCGACGGCATTTGGAGTAGAACAGCCGGTCAGCGGGCACTCCTCCCCCGGCCGCACTCCCCTTCCAATCGGTCGAGTCGGCGGGCCAGGTGGGCCAGCTGGTTGTGCAGCAAATCGGGGTAGTCCCGCTGGTTGAGGGTCTCGCTGGCGGGCGGATCGACCCGGCGGCCGTTTTGGCGGACCACCGCGGCGGGAATGCCAATGGCGGTGGCCCCGGCGGGTACCGGGCGCAGCACCACGCTGCCCGCGCCGATGCGGCTGCCGTCCCCGATCTCGATGGGGCCCAGCACCTTGACACCGGCCCCCAGCAACACGTCGTTGCCCACAGTGGGGTGGCGTTTGCCCTCCCCCTTGCCGGTGCCCCCCAGGGTGACCCCGTGGTAGATGGTGCAGTTGTCCCCCACCACGGCGGTCTCGCCGATGACCACCCCGGCCCCGTGGTCGATAAAGAGGCCGCGGCCGATCTGGGCCCCGGGGTGGATCTCGATGCCGGTAAAACTCCGCCCCAGCTGGCTCAGCAGCCGGGCGAGAAAGAAGTGTTTCCGCCGGTAGAGGCGGTGGGCGAGCCGGTACCACAATAGGGCGTGGTAGCCGGGGTAGAGCAAAACGACCTCGGCCAGACTTCTGGCGGCGGGGTCTTTTTTTAGGATGGAGCGGGCGTCTTCAAGCCATTTCAATGGGATCTTCCTCCTGTGGCAGCGGGCCGCGCCGAACAGGCGGCGGCCGGTTGAACGGCGGCTGTCACGGGCGGAGACATCGCCCCCAGGGGCGGCGAAGAGGGAACCCCTTGCGCCGCTTTTTTGTGCGGGCAGTCAGTGCGCTCATCACAGGGTCTCCCCTCCTCTCTGCGGCCTTTCGCGGCCGCTTGTACAGTGTATGCCGGGCCGACGCCACCCGGCAAAAAGAAAAAGAGAGCCGCCCGGCACACACCGGGCGGCTCTCGATCGCAGTCGCTTGAAGGGAGCTACTCCTTCTCTTCGTGGTCGCAGCCGCAATCACAGCAGCCGCACTCCTCTTCGTCGTCAAAGGCGAAGTCGGTGTCCAGTTCCAGCTCCTCGCCACAGTTGGGGCAGGGCATGGAACCCACGTCGGTCAGGGTGTCCTCGTCGACATAGATGGTCTCGCCGCAGGTGGGGCAGGTCACTTCGTACATGGGCTCATCGCAGCAACAGTCATCATCGTCGTCATCTTCATCGCCGTAGAGGTCGTCCTCCACATCGGAGAGATCCTCGTCCAGCTCTTCCACAAAGTCCATCACTTCGTC
Source organism: Bittarella massiliensis (ex Durand et al. 2017) (assembly GCF_009876955.1). Taxonomy (NCBI): domain Bacteria; kingdom Bacillati; phylum Bacillota; class Clostridia; order Eubacteriales; family Oscillospiraceae; genus Bittarella (ex Durand et al. 2017); species Bittarella massiliensis (ex Durand et al. 2017). The sequence continues at coordinate 247,218 of NZ_WWVY01000002.1, forward strand.
CAGGTCTTCCTCGATGTCGTCGACAGTCAGGGCCAGGTCCTCGATGATGTCGACCATCGCCAGGATGATCTTGGACTCCTTCTTGCCCTTGTCGATGTCCAGCCCCTCGATGAGGCCCTTCAGGTAGGATACTTTTTCGCCGATGGTCATAGCTTGTCTCTCCTATTCAAATCAATTGGGGAAAGGGCGGGCGGGCAGAGTGGTTCTGTCCTACGCTCTCTCCATGTACTCGCCGGTGCGGGTGTCGATGCGGATGCGGTCGCCCTCGCTGAGGAAGAGGGGGACGCGGATCTCGGCGCCGGTCTCCAGAGTGGCCTCTTTCAAGGTGTTGGTGGCGGTGTTGCCCTTGAAGCCGGGGTCGGTCTTGGTGATCTCCAGCTCGACAAAGAAGGGGGGCTCGACGCCAAAGACGTTGCCCTTGTAGGACAGCACCTTGACCACGGTGTTCTCTTTGACAAACTTGAAGTTGTCGCTGAGGATAGACTTGTTGATGGGCAGCTGCTCATAGGTCTCCTCGTCCATGAAGTAGTAGAGGTCGCCGTCGTTGTACAGGTACTGCATGTCCCGCCGGTCGATAAAGGCGGTGGGGTATTTGTCGTTGGGGTTGAAGGTCTTCTCCAAAACCCCACCGGTGATGACGTTTTTAATTTTAGTGCGGACGAAAGCGGCCCCCTTGCCGGGTTTTACGTGCTGAAATTCCACTACCTGCACGACGGTGCCGTCCATCTCAAAAGTAACTCCGTTGCGAAAATCTCCCGCAGAAATCATGGGTCCATCCTCCAAATCATTAGTTCTTATCCATTCTATCCTATCACCGTCTATTTTTCAAGTTCTTTTTCGGCCTGGCGCCGGGGTTTAGAGGAGGAGCAGCTCCTTGGGGGAGCGGGTGATGTCCTCGGTCCCCTGGGAGGTGATGACCACCATGTCCTCGATGCGCACCCCGAACTCGCCGGGCAGGTAGATGCCCGGCTCCACGGTGATGACCATCCCCTCTTCAAGGGCGGTCTTACAGCCGGGCGAAAAGCGGGGTTCCTCGTGGATGTCCAGCCCCACCCCGTGGCCCAGGCCGTGGCCGAATTGGGCCCCGTAACCAAAGGAGGCGATGTAGTCCCGGCTGGCCCGGTCCACCTCCTCGCAGATAACGCCCGCCTGGGCGGCGGCAATGCCGATCTCGTTGGCCTTGAGGACGATGTCGTAGATCTGGCGCTGTTTTTCGCTGACTTTTCCCAGGGCCACGGTGCGGGTCATGTCGCTGCAGTAGCCGTCCACCGTGCAGCCAAAGTCCATGGTGAGGAAATCACCCGTCTGCAGCACGTAGTCCCCCGGCACCCCGTGGGGCTTGGAGGAGTTTTGCCCCCCCACCACGATGAAGTCGAAGGAGACCCCTTCGGCCCCCTGGCGGCGGATGAAAAACTCCATCTCTAGGGCGATCTCCCGCTCGGTCTTTCCCGGGGCGATGTGGCCGAGAATGTGCTGGAACCCCTCGTCGGTGAGGGCCTGGGCAGCCTTTATCTTGGAGATCTCGGCGGCGCTCTTGCGCATCCGCAGGCCGCCCAGCACCTCTTCAAAGCCGCTGCCGTCCACCAGCTGGGCGGGGAGTTTCTCCATCCACCCGCGGGCCTTTGACAGGGAGCAGAGAGAGTCCATCACCCCGTAGGACCGGACCCCGTGCCGGGCAAACAGCTCGCCGATCTGGGCGTAGAGTTTGTCCTGTAAGAGCACCTGGCAATCCCGCGCGGCGGCCCGGGCCATCTCGATATAGCGGAAGTCGATGATCAGGTAGGTCTCCTCCCGGGTGACGACGACGGTGCCCGCCGAGGAGCGGACCCCGGTGAGGTACTGGCGGTTTTTCTCATCGTCCACCAGGGCGGCGTCAATGCCCTGGGGCAGCAGTTCACAGACGCGCATGGCTACACCCTCCCCGCCAGGGCCTCGATGGCCAGCAAATAGCCCTGGGTGCCCAGGCCACAGATTTGGCCCACGCAGACCGGGGCGGTCACCGAGCGGTGGCGAAACTCCTCCCGCTGGTGGACGTTGGAGATGTGCACCTCCACCGCCGGCAGCTTGACGGCGGCCAGGGCGTCGCGGATGGCGTAGCTGTAATGGGTGTAGGCGCCGGGGTTGATGACGATCCCCTGAAAGTCGGTCAGTCCCCGGTGGATGAAGTCGATGAGCTCGCCCTCGCCGTTTGCCTGAAAACAGATGCAGGAAAGCCCCAGCTCGGCACATTTTTGGCGGCAGGACTCCTCCACGGTCTGCAAATTTTCCAGCCCGTAGTGGCCCGGCTCCCGCACCCCCAAAAGGTTCATGTTGGGCCCGTTGATGATGGCAATGGTCTTTTTCACGTGGATCCACCCCTCTTTATTTTCTCCGCCCCGGCGGGGCGGGACAGCGCTTTACCCCTGCAGGGAGCGGTAGTAGTCTTTCATGGTGCGGGCGTCCTCGGCCTGGGTGCCAGCGGACTCGCAGATGAAGGTGGGGCTGCAGCCGTACTGGCAGATGAGCTCCATCAGCGGCTCATAGGCGGGACCGTAGACGGTGTCGGCAAAGGTCAGGTGGACCTTTTCGCCCCCCTTTTCGGTGTACTGGATCTTGGAGAAGTGAGCGTGAAATCCCTTCATCCGCCCGTCGCCCAGCCGCTCCCCCACCGCCAGCAGGATGGCCTCGTAATCGCTCTTCTGGGCGATGCCGCCCAGGGTGCGGGCGTTGAGGTGGCCAAAGTCGATACAGGGGATCAGCCGCTCGTCGAGACAGCAGAGGGAGAGCACCTCGTCCAGGGTGCCCAACTGGTTGATCTTCCCCATGGTCTCGGGGCAGAGGTGGACATGGCCCAACCCCTCCTCGTCCATGGCCGCCAGGGCCCGCTGCAGGGTATCGCCGGCCAGGGCCAGGGCCTCCTCCCTGCTGATTTTCGAGCAGGAGCCGGAGTGGACCACCACCCGGTCGGCCCCCATGCCGGCGGCGGCGCGGACGCTCTGGAGGATGTACTCCACCGACTTCTGGCGCTTCTCCTCCTCCACCGAGGAGAGGGAGATGTAATAGGGGGCGTGCAGGGAGAGGGAGATGCCGTGCTCCACCGCCTTTTTGCCAAAGGCAGCCGCCGCCTCGGGGCTGATGCGCACCCCGTGGCCGCACTGGTACTCGTAGCAGTCAAGGCCCATCTTCTCCACATAGCCGGGGGCCTGGATGGTGGCCTTGTACCCCTGGTCTTTAAAGCTCTGGGAATTGCCCGCCGGGCCGAATTTTGCCGCCATTTCAGTCCTCCTCCCGCTTGATGAACAGCCGTTCCAGCTTGCGCTTGAACTGGATCTGCGCCAGCTCCTGCCCGTCGATGGGGTTGACCAAAATGGTCTTGACCCCGGCGATATTTCCCCCCAGCATGTCGGTGAAGAGCTGGTCGCCCACCATGGCGCAGGCCTCCCGGGGCAGCCCCAGCAGCGCCACCGCCCGGCGGTAACTCTTCGGCAGGGGCTTTTTGGCGCTGTGGACATAGGGCAGGCCCAACAGCTGGGCAAAGGGGCGCACCCGCTCCTCCCCGTTGTTGGAGATGATGCAGAGTTTGATCCCCCCCGCCCGCATGGCCTCGACCCATTCGCGCGCCCCCGGCGCCGGGGTGGGGTCGTCGTGTTTGGCAAGGGTGTTGTCGATGTCGACGATCAGCCCGCCGATGCCGGCGGCCTTCAGAAATTGCAGGGTCACCCCCTGCACGCTCTTTTGCATGTAGTCCGGTCTCAGCACCTGCTCGCTCCCCCTTTGGGCGGCTACGGCCACCCCTTTAGTATCTCAAAAAATTGTTTCAAAATTGCAAAGAAATTGAAGCCGGCAAATGAAAAAGCGGGCTGCAAAGCCCGCTTTTATCTTTTGTTCGCCATGCCCGATGGACCTGCAAGCTTATCTCTTTTTGAATTTGCGCTTGCGAGCCGCTTCGGATTTCTTTTTGCGTTTTACAGAGGGCTTCTCGTAGTGCTCACGTTTGCGAACCTCCTGCAAGACACCCGATTTGGCGCACTGGCGTTTGAACCGCCGCAGCGCGTTGTCCAAGCTCTCATTGTCTTTGACGCGAATTTCCGACATTTACTTCCCCTCCCTCCGCCATGCGGCAGGAGTTTACGGCGCCGCGCCCCCGCAGGGACCGCCCCGTAAGATGCCGCCGCCCAGGGCTCTCACCCGTGGACCTGGCCGCTACAAGTTGTACCGGCAGGCGCAACTTGTATAACAGAGACTATTATACAATGCCCTGCCAAGGGCTGTCAATAGCTTGCAGGGGGCAAGTTGGAAAAATTCAAAAAGCAAACGGTTTCCAGCAAAAAACTCCCTATTTGATGACGATATTCACCAGCCGGCCGGGGACGTAGATCTCGCGGATGGGCATCTTCCCCACCAGCGCCTCGGCGATGGCGGCGTTGTCCTTGGCGATCTGGATGGCGGTCTCCTTGTCGCAGTTGACCGGCACCACGATCTTGGCCCGCACCTTGCCGTTGACCTGCACCGCCAGCTCCACCGTCTCGTCGACGCACTTGCTCTCGTCGAAGAGCGGCCACTTCTCCTTGGCCAACATGAGGCCAAAGCCGTGCTTCTCGTACATCTCCTCGGTGAGGTGGGGGGCGAAGGGGTTGAGGATGACCAGGAAGTCGTGCAGCTCGTCCTTGGTGATCCCCTTCTTGGCGTAGATCTCGTTGATGAGGGCCATCATGGCGGCGATGGCGGTGTTGAACTTGAGGTTTTCGATGTCCTCGGTCACCTTTTTGATGGTCTTGTGGAAGCTGACCTCCAGCTCTTTGGAGTAGCCCTCGCCCGGGATGAGCAGCTTGGAGAGCCCCCAGACCCGGTCTAAAAACCGGCTGCAGCCCTTGATGGAGTCGGCGCTCCAGGGGGCGGCCTTCTCAAAGTCGCCGATGAACATCTCGTACAGCCGCATGGTGTCGGCCCCGTACTGGTCGACGATGTCGTCGGGGTTGACCACGTTGCCGCGGGACTTGGACATCTTCTCCCCGTTCTCGCCCAGAATCATGCCGTGGCTGGTGCGCTTGGCGTAGGGCTCCTTGGTGGGGACCACCCCGATGTCGTAGAGGAACTTGTGCCAGAAGCGGGAGTAGAGCAGGTGCAGGGTGGTGTGCTCCATCCCCCCGTTGTACCAGTCCACCGGCAGCCAGTACTCCAGCGCCTCTTTGCTGGCGATCTCCTGATCGTTGTGGGGGTCGCAGTAGCGCAGGAAGTACCAGGAGGAACCCGCCCACTGGGGCATAGTGTCGGTCTCCCGCTTGGCGGGTCCGCCGCAGTGGGGGCAGGTGGTGTTGACCCAGTCGTCGAGCTTGGCCAGGGGGGACTGCCCGTCCTCGGTCTGGTGGAAGTCGGCCACCTCGGGCAGTTTCAGGGGCAGTTCGGACTCGGGCAGCGGCACCCAGCCGCACTTCTCACAGTAGACCATGGGGATGGGCTCGCCCCAGTAGCGCTGGCGGCTGAAGACCCAGTCGCGCAGCTTGAAGTTGACCTTGGGGTGGCCTTTGCCCTCTTTTTCCAGCCAGGCGATGATGGCCTTCTTGGCCTCCTCCACCTTCATTCCGTCCAGGAAGCCGGAGTTGACCATCACCCCGGTGGCGCAGTCGGTGAACGCCTCTTTCTCCACGTCGCCGCCGGCCACCACCTCGACGATGGGCAGGTCGAAGGCCTTGGCGAAGTCGTAGTCGCGGGTGTCGTGGGCGGGCACCGCCATGATGGCGCCGGTGCCGTAACTCATGAGCACGTAGTCGGAGATGAAGATGGGGATCTCCTTGCCGCTGGCCGGGTTGATGGCCCGCACCCCCTCGATCTCGACGCCGGTCTTCTCCTTTTGCATCTCGGTGCGCTCAAAGTCGGACTTGCGGGCCGCCTTCTCGCGGTACTCCAGCAGCGCAGGCATGTTGGTGATCTGCCCGGCCCACTGGTCGATGTAGGGGTGCTCGGGGGAGAGGACCATATAGGTGGCCCCGAACAGGGTGTCGGGGCGGGTGGTGTAGACGGTGAGCTTCTCGCCGGCGGTGGTGGTGAAGTCCACCTCGGCGCCGGTGGAGCGGCCGATCCAGTTGATTTGGGAGCTCTTGACCCGGTCGATGTAGTTGACCTCTTCCAGATCGTCGATCAGCCGCTGGGCGTACTCGGTGATCTTCAGCATCCACTGGCTCTTGACCTGGCGGATGACCTCGCCCCCGCAGCGCTCGCAGACGCCGCCGACCACCTCTTCGTTGGCCAGCACCACCTTGCAGGAGGTGCAGAAGTTGACGGCCATCTCCTTTTTGTAGGCCAGCCCCCGCTTGTACAGTTGCAGGAAGATCCACTGGGTCCACTTGTAGTAGCTGGGGTCGGTGGTGTTCACCTCCCGGTTCCAGTCAAAGGAGAGGCCCAGGGACTTGAGCTGCTCTTTGAAGTGGGCGATGTTTTTGGCCGTGACGATCTCGGGGTGGATGCCGGTTTTGAGGGCGTAGTTCTCGGTGGGCAGGCCAAAGGCGTCCCACCCCATGGGGTAGAGGACATTGTACCCCTCCAGCCGGCGCTTGCGCGCCACGATGTCCAGCGCGGTGTAGCTGCGGGGGTGCCCCACGTGCAGGCCCTGCCCCGAGGGGTAGGGGAACTCCACCAGGGGGTAAAACTTGGGTTTGGAAAAGTCGGTGGTGGCGGCAAAGACATTCTCCTCGTCCCACCGATCCTGCCATTTCTTTTCGATCTGTTTGAAATCGTAGCTCAAAACTGTATCCTCCCTCAAAACGCCCCAAAGGCCGCGGTCTCCCGCGGCTTTTGGCTGCCTTATTTTTTCAGTTCGTCAATGGCCACCGGCTTGCCGTCGGCCCAGAGCCGCTCGAGCCCGTAGAACTCGCGGGACTCCTTGTGGAAGACGTGGACGATCACGTCGCCGTAGTCCAAGACGATCCACCCGGCGGACTGGTAGCCCTCGATCCGGTCCGGCTCCACCCCGTTTTGTCCCAGGAAGAAATCCACCTGGTCGGCCAGGGCCTTCACCTGGGTGGTGCTGGTGCCCTCGCAGAGGACGAAGTAGTCCCCCAGGGTGGACACCGTGGAGATGTCGAGGGCCTTGATGTCCCCGGCTTTTTTGTCTTCTAGCGCCTGCACAGCCAGTGCGGCGATCTCTCTTGCAGTCATTCTCTGCTCCCTTTTCATCAATTGGTCTTTACTCGCCGCTGGTGGCGCTGGAGGAGGCGGCCGAACTGCTGCTCTCCTTGCCGGAAATGGTGTCTTTGCCCGGCTTGGCCCCGCCCAACAGATCGTCGATGGTGTTGCCGTTTTTGTCGTACCAGGAGGAGGAGTTGGCCACCTCGGGGCAGGTCAGCTTTTCAGCCGGCACCGCCTCGGTGTGGGGGCGAAACTTCTCGTTGAGGAGGTTTGCCAGCTCCTCTTTGTGCACCGAGTAGATGGACAGCCCCGCCTTGGAGTAGGCGGGTTCGCCGGGCACCATGTACATCTCGACTTGCGAGAGGTCCAGCTTGGATGCCTTCTGGGCGTAGTTCAGGATGTCGGCGCCGGTCAGGTCGGTCTCGACCTTGTCGTAGCACAGCCCCACCAGCTTGATCATCTCGTTGGTGGAGAGCTTGGTAATCTTCTCCATCCCCGCGGCGATGAAGAGCCGCTGGGCCTTGACCCGGCCCAGGTCGCCCTCGGCGTAGAGTTCGCGGGAGCGGACAAAGCACTGGGCCTGCTGGCCGCTCAGGGTCTGCTGGCCGGCTTTGATTTCAAGTCCCTCGTCGACGATGGTCACGTCGTAGGGGACGTTCATCTCGATGCCGCCGATGGCGTCCACCGCGTCGATGAAGGTCTGCATGGTGATGGTGATGTAGTGGTCGATGGGCAGCTGGTACTGGGTGGTGATGTAGTTGACCAGGTTGAGGATGTGCTTGTCCTTGTTCTCCCCGCGGGAGAAGACGGCGTTGATCTTGCCCGAGGGGATGTCGTCGCCCACGTAGGTGTCCCGCGGGATCTGTAGGATGTGGGCGGTCCCGTCCTCCATATTGAAGTTGACCACCATGATGACGTCGGTGAGTTCGTGGTCGGCGTATTCGGGGCGGGAGGTGTCGTTGTCGGTGCCGACGATGAGGATGTTCACCGACTTCTCCTGCACCGCCTGCGAGTTGCCGTATTCAGACATGTCCGCGCCGCCGAAAAGGTTGGAGTGCAGCAGCACGTACACCGCCGTTCCCCCCGCTACCACCAGGGCCAAAACCACCGTGGTGACGATGAGCGCGATCTTCTTTTTTCTGTTGCCGGTCTTCTTGCCTTTGTGGGGGGTTTCCCGCATCCTCTTTGCCATGTTACTCTCCCTCGATGTAGTGGTTATACGCCGTGACCGACCCCTCGAAGATGGGGCGGCCCCTCTGGGCCAGGTAGATCAAATTGTTCTGCAGGGCCCAGGCCATAGCGCGGTTTAAATCGGTAAAACAGAGCTGTCGCAGCTGCTCCACCCCGGCGAAGGTCCGCTCGGGGCCGGTCATGTCCGCCAGAAAGACGATCTCCTCCTCCGCCGACATGTTGGGCCGGCCGGTGGTGTGATAGAAGATGGCGTCGAGCACCCGGGCATCGGTGATGCCGAAGTGCTCCCTGGCAAAAGCTGCCGCCGCCGGCCCGTGCAGCAGCGCGCGGCTGCTGCGGGCCAAGGCATTGTTTATTATAGCAAACTCTCTGCACCAATGCAACAAAGTGTCCAGGCTTTCCTCCTTCATGCAGTCGTGCAGCCAGGCCGCCCGCAGACAGACATCCTCGTCGGCCCCGTGGCGCCGCGCCAGGGCACCGGCCTGCTCCACCACGTTTTTGGTGTGGCGGTAGCGCTCGTCGGAGAGGTGGGCCTTGACGTACTCGCGGTAGGGTTTATAGGGGTTCACTTTCCATCCTCCCCTCGGTAGAGGCGGCGCTCCTCGATGTAGCGCAACACCGCCGGGTCCAAATAGTCCGACACGTCCTCCCCGGCCGCAAGCCGGGCCCGCAGCCAGGTAGAGGAGACCTCCAGCGGGGGGGCGTCCACCAGCAGGAAGGTCCCTCCCTCGGCCCGCAGGGAGTCGGCCGCCCCCTGCAGGGCGGCGCGGTCATCCTCCCGCCGCGGGGCCACGCAGAAGGCCGCCATCCCCAGCAGTTCCCGGTAGCGGTGCCACTGGCGAAAACTCAAGAGCATGTCGCTGCCCATGAGGAAGAAGAGCCGGTCTTCGGGCCAGCGGCGGTGGAACTCCGCCAGGGTGTCGAAGGTGTAACTCCGCCCGCCCCGGCGCAATTCCACGTCGCTGATCTCCACCGGGACCCCCCAGTCGCAGAGGGCGGCCATCTCCAGCCGCTGGGCGGGGCTGGCCCCCGCCGCCGGGGCCTTGTGGGGGGGCTGAAAGGTGGGCACCACAACGCAGCGCGCAAGGCCCAGCGCCCGGCAGATGGCCCCCACCAGCAGGGTGTGCCCCCGGTGGGGCGGGTTGAAAGTGCCGCCAAAAATCGCCGTATCCATCTCGCTCGCGTCCTCCCTCGCCTTACAGGGTGTAGGCGGAGTCCTTTTTCTTCTGCTTGAAGAGGACGAACTTGGTGCCGATGACCTGCACCACCTCGCTCTTTGTGTACTCGGCCAGCTCGGCCGCCGCCTCGCGGGGGGTGTAGGGGCTGTTTTCCAGCACCCGGCCCTTGATCAGCTCCCGGGAGGCCAGGGCGTCGGCCACCTGCTTGGTGACCGCCGGCTCGACCCCGTTCTTGCCGATTTGGACGATGGTGTCCAGGCCGTTGGCGCGGCCCTTCAAATACGCTCTCTGTTTGCTTGTCAACATGGTCGCAGTTCCTCTCTATCTCTCACGGGCCGGGCCGGCGGCACGGCTCACAGGTACTTTTTCAGCTCTTCCACAAAGAGCCGCAGGGCCTTGCCCCGGTGGCTCATGGCGTCCTTCTCCTCGGGGGGGATGCTGGCAAAGCTCCGCCCCTCCCCCACCTGGAAGATGGGGTCGTAGCCAAAGCCGTTGTAGCCGATGCGCTGGTGGGCGATCTTCCCCACGCACTCGCCCCGGGTGTGAAAGCTGCGCCCGTCGGGGAAGACAATGGTGATGACGCTGACAAAGCGGGCGGTGCGCCCCTCGTCGGGGACGTCTTGGAGGGCCGCCAGCAGTTTGTCCACATTCTCGTCGTCGGTGGCGTTTTCCCCGGCGTAGCGGGCCGAGTAGACCCCCGGCGCGCCGTCCAAGCAGTCCACCGACAGGCCGCTGTCGTCGGCCACCGCCGGCAGACCGGTCAGATCGCAGATGGTCTGGGCCTTGATGCGGGAGTTCTCTTCAAAGGTGGTGCCGGTCTCCTCGATCTCCTGGCGGATGCCGGCCTCCTTCAAAGAGACGCACTCCACCCCGTAGGGCTCCAGGATGCGGTGGAATTCCCGCACCTTTTTGTCGTTGTTGGTGGCGATGAGCAATTTCACAGCCTCTGTCCTCCTATTTGTTGTCGTCTGGGGCGCTACTCCTCGCAGAAGAGGGCGTCCACAAAGGTCTGGGCGTCAAAGGGCTGCAGGTCGTCGACCTGCTCCCCCACCCCGATGTACCGCACCGGCAGGCCCAACTGGTCCTTGATGGCCACCACCACCCCGCCCTTGGCGGTGCCGTCGAGCTTGGTGAGGACGATGCCGGTCAGGTCGGTGACCTCCATAAACTGCTTGGCCTGGTTGACCCCGTTCTGGCCGGTGGTGGCGTCGAGCACCAAGAAGGTCTCCTTCTTGCTGTCGGCGGCCTCCCGGTCGATGACCCGGTTGATCTTGGCCAGTTCGTCCATGAGGTTTTTCTTGTTGTGCAGCCGCCCGGCGGTGTCGCAGATGAGGACGTCCACCCCCCGGGCCTTGGCGGCGGCCACCCCGTCGTAGATGACGGCGGCGGGGTCGCTCCCCTCCTGGTGGGCGATGACGTCGCAGCCGCTGCGCTGCCCCCAGACTTGCAGCTGGTCGATGGCCGCGGCGCGGAAGGTGTCGGCCGCGCTCAAAAGCACCGTGTGCCCCTGGTTTTTGAGCAGGGCGGCCAACTTGCCGATGGTGGTGGTCTTGCCCACCCCGTTGACCCCGATGACCAGCAGCACCGTGGGCTTGGTGGTGATCTCCAAAGCGGTGTCGCCCTGGAGGATGTCCAACAGGACCCCCTTCAGGTAGCGGCGGATCTCCTTGGGGTCGGTGACCCGGTCGCGCTTGACGGCCTCCCGCAGTTTCTCCACGATCTTGAGGGAGGTGTCCACCCCCACGTCGGCCATGATGAGGGTCTCTTCAATCTCCTCGAAGAGGTCCTCGTCGATTTTGGTAAAGCTGGCGGCAATGCCGCCCAGGGCCCCGGCAAAGGAATCCCGGGTCTTTTGTAGCCCCTTTTTAAATTTGTCAAACAGCCCCATGCTGCGCCTCCTCTCAAGCGGTTGCACTCATTCGGTCTTCAGGGTACCATCCCAGCGGTATCTCTGCAGGTCCACCCGCCGGTCGGGGGTGATTTCGACCCCCTCCGCCTCCAGCAGGAGGCGCTGTTCGTCCAAGGGGCCAAAGGTCCCCTCCGGCGCCAGGCGGCCGTCTCTCCCCACCACCCGGTGGCAGGGGACGCCGGCGCCCGCGGGGCAGCGGCGCATGGCGCCGCCCACCACCCGCGAGGCCCGGGGGCTGCCGGCGAGAAAGGCCAGCTGGCCGTAGGTGGCCACCCGGCCCCGGGGGATCTGTCGGGCCAGGGCGTAGACGGTCTGGTAAAAGTTCATCTGCCCACCCCTTTTATGGTATGTATTTCCCGGGGAAAAAGCCGCCGGCTAGTTCACAAATTCGGACCCCACCTCGGAGACGTCCAGCTTCAGCAGCTTGGAGACCCCCTCCTCCTGCATGGTGACGCCGTAGAGGACGTCCGCCTCCTCCATGGTGCCGCGGCGGTGGGTGATGCAGATGAACTGGGTCTCCCCCGACATGGTGCGCAAGTAGGCGGCGTACTTGTTGACGTTCACGTCGTCCAGGGCGGCCTCGATCTCGTCGAGGATGCAAAAGGGCGACGGGTGGACGGTGAGGATGGCGAAGTAGATGGCGATGGCCACAAAGGCCTGCTCGCCGCCGGAGAGGGATTGGAGGTTGTTGATGATCTTCCCCGGCGGGGCCACCTGGATGTCGATGCCCGACTCGAGGACGTTTTCCGGGTCGGTGAGGCTGAGGGCCGCCTTCCCCCCGCCAAAGAGGTCGACGAAGATGCGGCTGAAGTGGCGGTTGATTTGGGAGAAGTTCTCCTCAAAGCGGGCGATCATCTCCTTGGTGAGGGCGGCGATCAGCTTGTGCAGGCTGTTCTTGCTCTCCTCCACATCCGCGATCTGGGCGCTCATGAAGGAAAACCGCTCCTTCTCGGCCCGGTACTCCTCGATGGCGTCCAGGTTGACCGAGCCCAGGGCCCGCATCTTCCCCTTGAGGGAGGCCAGGCGGCGCTTGGCCTCCCCCTCGTCCTCCAGGGGGCGGGCCTCCTGCTCGGCCTGGCTGCGGGTCAGCTCGTACTGGTCGTAGAGGTCGGCCACGATCTTGTCGTAGTCCTGCTGCATGGTCTGCTTGCGCTCCTCCAGCCGGGCCAGCTCCCTGGCCACCCCGTCCTTGTCGGACTGGATGGACTTTTGCTCCTGGCGGTTTTGCACCGCCTCCTGTTCCAGGGACTGGCGGCGCTGGGAGATCTGGTGGATGGCGGCGCGGCGCTCGGCGATCCGCCCCATGAGGTCGCTGTTTTGCTCGGCCAGCTCGGCGATGTCCCGGTCGATCTTCTCGCTGCGGGCCTTGGCCGCCTCGATCTGGGCGAGGATCTCCTCTCTCTGCTTGCTGCTGCCCAGCTTGGTCTGCTGCAGGGAGATGATCTCCTCCCCCCAGACCAGGGTGTCCTTCTGCAGTCCGGCAATCTCCATCTTCTGCTCGGCGATCTCGTCGAGGATGGCCTGCCGGGCGTCGGTAAAGGCCTTGGCGGAGGTGGAGAGGGCGGCCAGCTCGCCGTCGAGTTTCTGGTAGAGGGCGGTGGTCTGCTCCTGCTCGGTAAGCAGGGCGTCCATCTCCCCCTCCAACTTCTCCAGGTAGGTGCGCTGGGCGAGGGCGTCCCGCTCCAGCCCCTCCAACTGGCTGCCCGCCTGCTCGAGGTACTGGCCGATGCGGGCCAGCTCGCCCTCGCAGCGGATCTTGTCCTGCCCGGCGGTGATGAGCTCGCTCTGGGCGCCCTCCATCACCGCCTGCAGCCGGGCCAGCTCCTCCCGCAGCTCCCGCTCCTCCCCGATCAGTTCGGCCAGGCGGGCCTGCTGTTTGGCCGCCCCCTCCCGCAGGGCGGTGAGTTCGCTCTCGCGGGAGAAGACGCCGGTGGTCTTGGAGAGGGAGCCGCCGGTGAGGCTGCCCCCGGCGTTGACCACCTGGCCGTCGAGGGTGACCACCTTAAAACGGTAGCCAAAGGCCTTGGCCAGGGCCACAGCGGTGTCCAGATCCTCCACTACGGCGGTGCGGCCCAACAGGTTTTCGGCGATGGGGCGCAACCGATCGTCGCAGTCCACCAGCTCGCTGGCGACCCCCACGTAGCCGTCCCAGTCGTCCAGCCCCCGCTCGCTGAGCGAGCGGCCGCGGATGACCGTCAGGGGGAGGAAGGTGGCCCTGCCCCCCCGCTGCTGTTTCAAAAATTGGATGGCCGCCTTGGCTGCCCCCTCATCCTGGCAGACGATGTTCTGGGCGGCGGCCCCCAGGGCCACCTCAATGGCGGTGGCATAGGCGCGCTCGACCTTGAGCAGGGTGGCCACCGGGCCCAAAATGCCCCGCAGCTTTCCCTCCTTGGCCGAGAGGGTCACCTTTTTGACACTGTAGGCAAAGCCCTCCATGTTGTCCTTCAGGTCCTGCAGGACCTTCATCTTGTTCTGGGCGTCGGTGCAGGCGGCCCGCAGGCGGTCCAGCTCCTCTTTCGCCCGGCGGTGCTGCTGCTGGCGGCTCTCCCACTTGAGGGCGTAGCCGTCCTTGGTGTTCTGGGCGGAGGTCAGCTGTTCCACCACCTGTTCGAGCTGCTGGGCGACCTCTTTCCTTTCGGCCTCGGCCTTCTGCATCTCGCCGGTCAAGAGCTCCCTCTTCTCCCCCAGGTCCTGTAAAACGGCCTGGGAACGGGCCCGGTTGTCGGCCCCGGCGTGCAGCCGCACCTTGATTTCGCTGAGTTCCACCGAGTAGCCCGAGAGGGCGGACGTCAGCTCCTCCACCCGCTCCTGGGTGGAGGAGTTTTGCACCACCAGCCCGGAGAGGGTCTCCTCCCGCTCGACAATCTCCCGCTCCCGCTGGGCGGCCAGGGCGCGGCTCTTCTCGATGAGGGCCTGCTTGTCGGCGATCTTCTGGTCGATGTCCTCCCCCCGGCGGGCCAGGTCCTCCAGCTCCCGCCGGTGGCGCTCCACCTCTTCGCCGGCGTGCTTCTGCTCGTTTTGCAGCACCAGCACGCTGGCCTCGTTCTGGTTGATCTGGGCGCCCAGCTCGGCGATGTCGGCGTTGACCTCCTCGATTTCCGAGGCGCAGCGGTTCATCTGCCGGTAGAGCTCCTCATTTTTCTGGTCCATGTCGTCGATCTTCTGCTGCATGGTCTCAAAGTCCCGCTGGGCCAGGAGGAGCTTGTCCTCCTGCTGGCGCAGCAGCTGCCGCGATTTGGCCAGGGTGTAGACCCAGAGGGAGACCTCCAACTGCCGCCGCTCCCCGGCCAGTTGCAGAAACTGGCTGGCCTTTTCGCTCTGCACCCGCAGGGGCTCCAGGCGGCTCTCCACCTCCTGCAGGATGTCCCGCAGCCGCAGCAGGTTTTCCTCTGCCCGCTCCAACTTGCGCTCGGCCTCATTTTTCTTGTAGCGGTATTTGGCGATGCCGGCGGCCTCTTCAAAGATCTCCCGCCGCTGTTCGCTCTTGGCGCTGACGATTTCGGAAATTTTGCCCTGGGAGATGATGGAGTAGCCGTCCTTGCCCAGGCCGGTGTCCATGAACAGCTCGTGCACGTCCTTGAGGCGGACGGCCTGGCCGTTGATGCGGTACTCGCTCTCGCCCGAGCGGTAGAGCTTGCGCAGCACCGTGACCTCCTCGGCCTGCATGCCCGCCAGCTTCCCGTCGGCGTTGTCGATGACCAGGGCCACCTGGGCAAACCCCATGGGGGAGCGGGCCTGGGTGCCGCCGAAGATGACGTCCTGCATCTTGGCCCCCCGCAGGGATTTGCTGGACTGCTCGCCCAGCACCCAGCGCATGGCGTCGGACAGGTTGCTCTTGCCGCTGCCGTTGGGCCCCACCACGGCGGTGAAGCCGTGGTCAAATTCCAGCCGGGTCTTGTCCGGGAAGGACTTGAACCCGTAAATTTCCAGTGCCTTTAAAAACAAACTCTCACATCCTCCGGATGGTGTAGGGCGCCACCGCCCCGTCTTCGTATACCTTGATGCGCTGCCCCCGCTCGGCCAGGGCCCGGCGGTTTTCCCCCCGGTGCCCCACCGCCTTGGAGGCGTGGCCCGGGGCCACCCCCAGCCGGTACTCCCCGGCAGGGAGACCGGCCAGCGCTTCGCCCAGCAGGGCGGCGTACCGCCTGCTCTCGCAGAGTTCCCGAAAGGCCGGGTGAAAGGGGCCCGCCACCCAGCCCTTGGCCAGGCTCTCGTCCGGGTGCAGCCCCACCCGGATGACCCGGATGCGCGCGCTGTCAAAAAGCCGCAGAAGCGCGGCGGTCTGTTCCACCGCCTCTTCCAGCGAAAGGGGCGCGTATGCGCCTTTTTCATAGAGCGCGCAGAGTTCGGTGTCCCGCATCACCAGGGTGGGGTAGATGCGCACCGTGTCGGGGGCCAGGGCGACAAACGCCTCGGCGGTGCGCCGGTCGGTCTCCCGATCGGCGCCGGGGAGGCCGGTCATCATCTGCAGCCCCAGTTCCAGCCCGGCGGCGCGGACGGCCCGGCAGGCGGCACGGACATCCTCCGCCGTGTGGCCCCGCCGGTTTTTCGCCAGCACCCCGTCGTCCATGCACTGGGCCCCCAGCTCCACCGCGGTGACCCCGCGGGCGGCCAGATGGCGGGCCATCGGCCCGTCTAGGCAATCGGGCCGGGTGGAGAGGCGGATGCCCGCCGCCTGTCCCCGGCGGACAAAGGGCTCGGCCACGTCCAGCAGCGCCTCCCGGTAGGCCGGGTCGACGGCGGTGAAACTGCCCCCGAAAAAGGCGATCTCGCAGTGCGCCCCGTCAAAGCCGGGGGCGCGCACCGCCCCTTCGAGCAGCCGGGCCACCTCCTCTGGGGAGGGGGCGCGGGCGGCCCCGGAGATGCGGTTTTGGTTGCAGAAACTGCACCGCTGGGGGCAGCCCAGGTGGGGGATGAAGAGGCCGATGTTGCCGTGTTTCACTCTTCCCCCATCAGCCGCAAGGCCTCTTTGGCGGCGTCCTGCTCGGCCGCCTTTTTGCTGCGGCCCCGGCCAGTGGAGAAGACGTTGTTGTCCAAAATCACCTGCACGGTGAAAATCTTGGCGTGGTCGGGCCCCTCCTCCCCCGCCAGGCGGTATTCCAGCTGGTCCTCGGGGTTTTGCTGGACGATCTCCTGTAGGCGGGTCTTGTAGTCCACAAAGGGGGTGTAGGTGCGGTTGGAGAGGAGGGAGGACATGTTGCGCAGGATGAAGGCGGAGGCCGCTTCCATCCCCCCGTCCAGGTAGATGGCGGCGATCACCGCCTCAAAGGCGTCGGCCAGGATGGAGGGCCGGTCCCGGCCGCCGGAGAGGTCCTCCCCCCGGCCCAGGCGCAGGTAGTCCCCCAGGTGGATGGCCCGCGCCAGGTCGCAGAGGGACTTCTCGCAGACCAGGGTGGCCCGCACCCGGGTCAGCTCCCCCTCGGGCATGTCGGTGAGGTTTTTGAAGATGTAGTCGCTCACCACGATGGAGAGGACCGCGTCCCCCAAAAACTCCAGCCGCTCGTTGTACTGCACGCCGGGCCCCCGCTCGTTGGCAAAGGAGGAGTGGGTGAGGGCCGTCTCGATGAGCTGCTTGTCGAGAAAGCTGTAGTGCAGGGTCCGCTCCAGTTTTTCCATTACTGCTCGCCCCCTTCGGCGGCCTTCTGCCGCATCTCGCCCAGGGCGGTCTCGATGGTGGAGATCACCCCGTTTTCCACCATGGTCTTGGCCTGGCGGATGGCGTTTTGAAACGCCTCGGCCCCCGAGCTGCCGTGGGCCTTGATCACCGGCGCTTTTAGCCCCAACAGGGGGGCCCCGCCGTACTTCGAGTAGTCCATCTTGTCCTTAAAACCCTTCATCCCCCCGGCCATGGTCAGGGCGCCCAGCTTGGTGAGGGGGCTTTTGAACATCACCTTTTTCACCTCGCCCGCCATCATCTTGGCCAGCCCCTCGGTGAGTTTGAGGATGATGTTGCCGGTAAAGCCGTCGCAGACCACCACGTCGGCCACCCCGAAGGGGATGTCCCGCGCCTCGGCGTTGCCGATGAAGTGCAGGGGCGCGCCCTGCATCAGCCGGTAGGTCTCCTGCTGCAAGGAGGTGCCCTTGTGGGGTTCGGTTCCGATGTTGGCGATCCCCACCTTGGGGGCGGCGATCCCCATGATCTTCTCCATGTAGGCCGACCCCATCACCCCGAACTGCACCAGCATCTCGGGGCGGCACTCGGCGTTGGCCCCCACGTCGGCCAGCAGATAGGCGCCGGTGGCCGAGGGGATGACGGTGGTGAGGGCCGCCCGCTTGATCCCCTTGAGCCGCCCGGCGATCATGGTCGCCCCCACCACCAGGGCGCCGGTGTTCCCGGCGGAGACAAAGGCGTCCCCCTCGCCGGATTTGAGCATCCGCAGCCCCTCGGCCATGGAGCAGTCGCCCTTCTCCTTCAAGACGGCGGTGGGCTCGTCCTCCATGGAGATCTGGGTGGGGGCGTGGCGGATGTCCAGCCCTGCCAGGTCGATTGACAGGGCGGCCGCCCGCTCGGTGAGCAGGGGCTCGTCCCCCACCAGGGTGATCTCCACCCCGTATTCGTCCCGGGCCAGCCGGGCCCCCTTGAGGGTCTCGTCGGGGGCGTTGTCGCCGCCCATGGCGTCAAAGATGATTCGCATGGTCATTCCTCCCGTCTCTAGCTCTGTGTGGCCTCGGCCTCGCCCGCCGCCCGCAGATAGTCGCGTAGGCTGCAAAGGGCGCGGGCCGCCAGGGCGCCGTAGCGCTCCTGCTTGCCGCGGACGCGATTTTCCAGCGGGGGCAATACCCCCATGTTGGCCCCCATGGGCTGAAAGTCTGCGTTCCCCCCGTCGCTGACATAGTGGGTCAGCGCCCCCAGCATGGTGTCGCGGGGCAGTTCCAGCAGGGGCCGGCCCCGGGCGGCGCGAAGGGCGTTTTTCCCCGCCAGGATGCCGCCGGCCGCGCTCTCGATATAGCCCTCGGTGCCGGTGATCTGCCCGGCAAAAAAGACCTTGGGGTGGCGCCGCAGGCAGAGGGTGGGGCACAGCAGTTTGGGGGAGTTGAGGAAGGTGTTGCGGTGCATCACCCCGTAGCGCATGAATTCAGCCTTTTCCAGCCCGGGGATCAGCGAGAACACCCGCTTTTGCTCGGGGAACTTGAGGTTGGTCTGAAAGCCCACCAGGTTGTAGAGGCTGCCCTGCACGTCCTCTTTTCGCAGCTGCACCACCGCCCAGGGGCGGTGGCCGGTGGCCGGGTCCCGCAGCCCCACCGGCCGCAGCGGCCCAAAGCGCAGGGTGTCGTGGCCACGGGCGGCCATCACCTCCACCGGCATACAGCCCTCGTAGACCCCCACCTGTTCAAAGTCGTGCAGGGGGGCCCGCTCGGCGGACACCAGGGCGTCGATGAAGGCGTCGTACTCCTCCTTGTTCATGGGGCAGTTGAGGTAGTCGGCATCCCCCCTGCCGTAGCGGGCGGCGGCAAAGACCCGGTCCCGGTCAAGGGACTGGGCGGTGACGATGGGGGCCGCCGCGTCGTAAAAGCTGAGATAGTCCTCCCCAATCAAATCGGCGATGGCCGCCGACAGGGCGTCGGAGGTGAGGGGGCCCGAGGCGACCACGGTCCACTCGTCCGGGTCGATGGCGGTGACCTCCCCCTCCACAACCTCGATGTTGGGGTGGCGGCGCACCGCCTCGGTGATCAAATCGGAAAACCGCACCCGGTCCACCGCCAGGGCGCCCCCGGCGGGAACCCGGGTCTCGTCGGCGGCCCGGCAGACCACCGAGCCCAGCAGCCGCATCTCGGCCTTGAGCAGCCCGGCGGCGCTCTCCACCCGCTCGGCCTTCAGGGAGTTGGAGCAGATGAGCTCGGCAAAGCCGGGGTACTGGTGGGCGGGGGTGTATTTTTGCGGCTTCATCTCGCAGAGGAGCACCCGCTCCCCCCCGTCTGCGATCTGCAGGGCCGCCTCACAGCCGGCCAGACCGGCGCCGATGACCCGAATCATTCTGCCCGGTCCTCCCGCTCGTAGCCACAGCCCTCTTTGGCGCAGTAGATCTTGGCGTCCCGCCCGGTCTTTTTAAAGAGGGTGGCGCCGCACTTGGGGCAGGTCTCGGGGATGGGCAGGTCCCAGGTCATAAAGGAGCAGCTGGGGTTGTGCTCGCAGCCGTAGAATTTCCGCCCCCGCTTGGATTTCTTCTCCAGCATCTTGCCGCCGCAGAGGGGGCAGAGCCCGCCGGTCTCCACGGTGATGGCCTTGGTGTTTTTGCACTCGGGGAATCCTGGGCAGGCCAAAAACTTGCCGTAGCGGCCGGTCTTGATGACCATCTTACGCCCGCAGAGCTCGCAGACGATGTCGGTCTCCTCGTCGGGCACCTTGAGGCGGGTGCCCTCCATGGCCTTCTCCGCCTTGTCCAGCGTCTCCTCAAACTCGCCGTAAAAGGCGTGCAGGACCTTGACCCAGTCGGCCTTCCCCTCCTCGATCTCGTCGAGGCTGCTCTCCATCCCCGCGGTGAACTTCACGTCGACGATGTTTTGAAAGTGCTCTTCCAGCAGCTGGGTGGTCACCTCCCCCAGACTGGTGGGGACCAGCATCTTCTGCTGGCGCTCCACATAGCCCCGGCCCAAAATGGTGGTGATGGTGGGGGCGTAGGTGCTGGGGCGGCCGATGCCGTTCTCCTCCATCGCCTTGATGAGGGTGGCCTCGGTGTAGCGGGGGGGCGGCTCGGTGAAGTGCTGGCCCAAATCGATCTTGTCGGTGAGGATCTTCGAGTCCTTGCGGATGGGGGGGAGGGACTTCTCGTCGTCCTCGGCGGTGTCCTTCCCCTCGATGTAGACCTTGGTGAAGCCGTCGAAGCGGACGGTGAAGCCGGAGGCGCGGAAGTTGTACCCCTCCACCAGCAGGTTGACCGTCACCGTGTCCAGCAGGGAGGAGGCCATCTGGCTGGCGATGAACCGCTTCCAGATGAGGCTGTAGAGCCGGTACTGGTCGGGGCTCAGGGAGTCCTTGATCTGCATGGGGGTCAGGGAGGGCATGGTGGGGCGGATGGCCTCGTGGGCGTCCTGGGTGTTGGCCCCCTTGCGGGCCGAGTAGGCCCGGGGCTTTTCGGGGAGGTAGTCCTTCCCGTACTGCTTTTCAATGAAGGCGGTGGCCTCGTCCTGGGCGTCCTTGGAGATGCGCAGGGAATCGGTCCTCATGTAGGTGATGAGGCCGACGGCCCCCATCCCCTCGATCTCAATGCCCTCGTAGAGCTGCTGGGCGGCCTGCATGGTGCGCCGGGACTGAAAGCCCAGTTTGCGCGAGGCCTCCTGCTGCATGGTGGAGGTGGTGAAGGGGGGCGAGGGGTTGCGCTTGCGGCTGCCCTTCTTGATGGAGTCGATGACGAATTCCCTGCCGACAATGTCCTGGTAGATGGCCTGGGCGGCCGCCTCGTCGGGGATCTCGATCTTTTTGCCGCCCTTGCCCACCAGCTTGGAGGAGAAGGCGGCCTGCGAGCCCTCGACCCGGTGGCGGGCCTCCACGCTCCAGTACTCGGTGGGGACAAAGGCGCGGATCTCCTTTTCCCGGTCGACGATCAGCCGCACCGCCACCGACTGGACGCGGCCGGCGGAGAGGCCCTTGCGGACCTTGCGCCAGAGAAAGGGGCTCAGCTTGTAGCCGACGATGCGGTCGAGGATGCGCCGGGCCTGCTGGGCGTTGAAGAGGTCCATGTC
Organism: Bittarella massiliensis (ex Durand et al. 2017); assembly: GCF_009876955.1. Lineage (NCBI taxonomy): Bacteria > Bacillati > Bacillota > Clostridia > Eubacteriales > Oscillospiraceae > Bittarella (ex Durand et al. 2017) > Bittarella massiliensis (ex Durand et al. 2017). Next base: position 268,281 of record NZ_WWVY01000002.1, read on the forward strand.
GATGGTGCGGGGGGCCTTCATCCCGTTTTGGATGCCGGTCTTGGTGATCTCGTTGAAGGAGACCCGGTTGGGCTCGCTCACATCCAGGCCCAAAATCTGCGCCAGGTGCCAGGAGATGGCCTCCCCCTCCCGGTCGGGGTCGCTGGCCAGGTAGACCTTGTCGCTCTTTTTGGCGGCGGCCTTCAGCTCGTTGATCAGCTTGCCCTTGCCCTTGATGTTGATGTATTGGGGGGCAAAATCGTGCTCGAAGTCCACCCCCATTTTGGTTTTGGGCAGGTCGCGCACATGGCCCATGGAGGCCACGACGCTGTAGCCCCGGCCCAGATATTTTTTAATGGTCTTTGCCTTGGCAGGCGATTCCACTATAACCAGTTTCGACAATCCATTCACTCCTCGTTTTTCGAGTGGGTTTCACACGGCCCTCGCCGCGAATACTTCATTATAGCACCCTCCGGTAGCGCCCGTCCACCCCCCGGGCGATCTGCCCGGCCAGTTCCAGCTTTGAAAGCGCCGCCAGCACCGCCGGGGGCGGGGCCTGCACCCCGGCCAAGATCCCCTCGAGGGGGGCGGGGCCCGAGTGCAGCAGGGCGAGGATCGCCCCGGCCGGGCCGGCCGGCACTTCTCTCGGCGGGGGCGGCGGGGCGGCCGGCTCTCCTTGAGGATGGTCCAGCAACTGGTGGGGATATACGCAGACCTGTCCCCCTTCCTGCAACAGCCGCCAAAAACCGGCGGCAAAGGGGGTGCGAACATCCCCTGGCAGGGCGTAGACCGGTTTTTGCAGGGCCCGGGCAGCGGCGGCCGCCAGGTGGGCGCCGCTCTTCTGGGCGCACTGGGGGACAAAGAGTCGGTCCCCCAGCGCCGCCAGGAGCCGGGCCCTCTGGTGGTAGGCCTGGCGGGTGACCGGGCAGTCGTCGGGGTGTTCGCTCACCACCGCGCCCCCGGCGCGGGCGATCCGTTCGCAGAGGTCCCGGCAGCCGGCGGGGGTCAGATGGCCAAACCCCGCCGGGAGGACGGCCACCGCCCTTCCCCCGGCGGAGAGGGCCCCCTCCAGCGCGGCCTGGTCCACCCCGTAGGCCACCCCGGCCACCACCGCCGCGCCCCCTTGGGCCAGGGCCCTGCCAAAGGCGCGGGCACAGTCGGCGCCGTAGGCGTCGGGGGTGCGGGACCCGGCCACCGTCACCGCCGGGCCCGCAAGGGCCGCCGGGTCCCCCTCGCAGAGGAGAAAGCCCGGCGGGTCGGGCAGCGCCGACAGCCGGGCGGGGTAGTCCTCCCCGCCCCAGCAGAGGGCCCGGTGGGAAAAGGGCGGCTCGTCCGCCGGGTCGCGGGAGAAGAGGCGCGCCCGCTCCCGCGCGGTGAAAAAGCCGTCCTCCCGCCCCCGCTGCCAGACGGCTTCGGGGGAGCCAAAGTGCGCCAGCGCCGCCTTTAGCCGGGGGGTGGCCGGGCCCAGCCCCCGGTAGAGCCAGAGGGCCGGATTCAACGGGCCATCTCCCACAGGAAGAGGGAGGCTGCCACCCCGGCGTTGAGGGATTCGCAGCCGGGCGCCATGGGGATCTCCACCAGTTTGTCGCACCGCTGGGCCACCTGGGGGGAGATGCCCGCCCCCTCGTTGCCTACCACCAGGGCGCAGGGGGACTTCCAGTCGATCTGCCCCACCGGCACGCTCTCCCGGTGGAGGGCGGAGCCGTAGACGGGGAGCCCGGCGGCCTGCAGCTCCCCCACCGCCTCGGCCAGGTCGGGGACCACCGTCAGCGGCACCTTGAAGATGGCGCCCATGGCCCCCCGCACCACCTTGTCGCCCAGAAAGTCGGCCCCGCCCTCCCCGGCGATGATGCCGGTGACCGAAAAGGCGCAGCCGCTGCGGACGATGGTGCCCAGATTGCCCGGGTCGGCCACCCCGTCTAGAAGGAGGTAGTGGCCGCCGGGGTCGATGGGGCCCAGCCGGCGGTGGACCAGCCCTGCCCGGCAGGCGGCGAGCACCCCCTGGGGGCTTTCGACCCCGCTGATTTTGGCCATCACCCCGTCGCTGACACAGAAGGCCGATCGGGCCGCCTCCTCGAGGGCGGCGACTACGTCGGGCCAGCGGGTGCGGGCCTCTTCGGTAAAAAAGGCGCTCTCCACCGCGCCGGAGGCGGCGGCCTCAGCGCAGAGGCGGGCCCCCTCGCAGAGAAAGAGACCCGCCTCCCGCCGGGCCTTGGCCGACGAGCGCAGGCGGCAGATCGCCTTGACGCGGGGATTGTCCCGGCTGGTGATGTATTCTGACACGGCAGTTTCCTCCTCTTGCCGCCCGCGGCGGTACGAAAACCGCCCGGTCAAATGGCTTGACCGGGCGGCAGATGCGCATATTACGCCCCTTTACAGAGCGGCCTTGGCCTTTTCGCACAGGGCGGTGAAGGCGGCGGCGTCATGGATGGCGATCTCCGACAGCATTTTGCGGTTGAGGGAGATGTCGGCCTTTTTCAGGCCATTGATAAAGGTGGAGTAGTTCATGCCGTTCGCCTTGCAGCCGGCGGAGATGCGGGTGATCCACAGTCTGCGGAAGTCGCGCTTTTTCTGCTTGCGGCCGATGTAGGCGTACTGGCCGGACTTCATCACGGCCTGTTTGGCGGTTTTAAACAGCTTGCTCTTGGCGCCGTAGTAGCCCTTGGCCAGCTTCAGAACCTTTTTTCTTCTCTTGTGCGTCATGGTCGCTCTCTTAATACGAGCCATATCCTTATACCTCCTAGGTTTCCTTCAAAAATTCCGGCCTCTATTTAGGCGTAGGGCAGCAGTTTCTTGATGGCCTCTACGTTGGTCTTGTCGGCGTAAGCCGCTTTGCGCAGGCCGCGTTTTCTCTTGGTGTCCTTCTTGGTCAGGATGTGGGACTTGTAGGCGTGACCCCGCTTCACCTTTCCGTTTTTGGTCAGCTTAAAGCGTTTTTTGGCACCGGTGTGCGTCTTCAGCTTCGGCATCTTATATGCTCCTCCTTAAAATGTTACTTCACGGGCTTGGGGGACAGAAAGGCGACCATGCTGCGCCCTTCCATCTTGGACGGTTTGTCGACCACGGCCTCGTCGCCGATGAGCTCAATAAAGCGGTTCATCAGTTCGACGCCCAGGCTTTTGTGGGCCATCTCGCGCCCCCGGAAACGGATGGACACCTTGACCTTGTTGCCCTGGCCCAAAAACTTGTTCGCCTGGCCGATCTTGGTCTCCAGATCGTGGGTATCGATGTTCAAAGACATGCGAACTTCTTTGATTTCGACGATTTTCTGCTTCTTTTTGGCCTCTTTGTCCCGCTTGGACTGTTCAAAGCGGTACTTGCCGTAGTCCATGATCTTGCAGACCGGCGGCTGTGCCGTCGGGGAGATCATGACCAAGTCCAGATCGCGGCTGTACGCCATCTCCAACACCTGACGGGTGGGGAGAACGCCCAGCTGGCTGCCGTCGGAATCGATCGCCCGAACCTCTTTTTCTCGAATACTCTCATTGATGAGCATGTCTTTCTTAATTGCCCATACACCTCCATAAGCCCTGAAATTACAAAAGTGCGACAACACCGTTGCCGCACTTGACCAATCGCCCAAACGCGCGCCGCCCCTGTGGGGAGACGCCCCTTTTCTGATTGACCGCACCGCCACAGAAGGCCGGTGGGTGAGAACGGCAGATGTTGTTCTACTTTGTTGTCTCAACTAGTATAGCAGCCCCACCCCGCCCTGTCAACTGTTTTTTTTGCGGCGGGCGGCGGCCTTTTCCTCCTCCAGCTCCAGCGCCTTTTGCAGGTAGAAGGAGTAGAGGATCTTGTGGCGCACCGGCTTTTCCAGCAGGTCGCCGATGCCCTTGGTGTAGACTTGCAGCTGCACGGCGTAGCGCTCGCCCAGGGCCGCCAGGTCCTTCACCCGGTCGGTCTTGTAGTCGATGATGGTCAGCTCGCCCCCCTCTTCGAGGACGCAGTCGGCCACCCCCTGCACCAGCACCGTCTCCCCAAAGCCGGCGGCCTCGCCGTCCAGCTCCCCCGCGTCCATCCGGGTGAAAAACCGCAGCTCCCGGTAGAGGCGGTCGGCCCGGGCGATGCGCCGGCCCACCGGCCCTGCAAAAAAGCTGCGCAGGACGGCGGGGTCGATGCAGTCGGCCTCGGGACCGGTGAGGTACTGCTCCCCCCTCAGGCGGGCGATCTCCCCCTCGGGGTCGGCCGCGGCGGCCCGGTAGTCGCAGTACTGCATGAACTTGTGGTGGGCGTTGCCCCGCTCGGTGGGGGTGAGCCCCCCCTGGTAGGTAAAGACCGGGCGGGTGTTGAGCCAGCTCTTGCGCCCCTTGGCCAGCTGGGAGACCGAGGCCTTGGCCGGCAGGGCGGTCAGGGCCCGGTAGGGGTACTGGTAGGCGAGCTTCTCCCGCAGCCGGGCCACCTGGGCGGGGTCGGCCGGCACCTCTTCCCGCGCGGTCTCCCGCGGGGCGGGCAGGGCGGGGCGGACCACCGCCGCCACCATGGGGAAGGGCGCTTCCCCCGCCGGGAGGAGGACCCCCGCCCCCCGAAAGAGGCCGTCGGCCCCCGGGTGCTGGGCCAGGGCCGCCAGCACAAAGTCGGCAAAGCAGCCGCTGCGGCGGACGGCGTAGGGGCTGGTGCCCCGGGCCCAGCAGGCGCGGGCATAGCCCTGGGGGTCCTTCTGGGCGGCGGTGAGGATCAGCTTCTGCTTGGCCCTCGTCAGGGCCACGTAGAGCACCCGCATCTCCTCGCTCAACGACTGCTGCACCGCCTCCCACTTGGCCGCCTCGTGCATCAGGGTGGAGTGCTGCAAAAAGTGCTCCCGCCGCCGGTAGCAGGTAAAGCCCATGGCCGGGGAGACCTGGGCCCGGGCCCGGGCGTCTTTCAGGTTGTAGCCGCCCCCCAGCCGGGAGACAAAGCAGACGGGGAACTCCAGCCCCTTGGAGCGGTGGATGCTCATCACCTGCACCCCGTTGCCCCCGCCGCCGGACTGGGCGCCGGGCAGGTCGTCCCCCCCCTCGGCCACCCGCTCCAGATAGCGCAGGAACTCCCGCGCCGAGCCGGACTGGGAAAACTCCTGGGCGTAGGTGAGAAAGAGGCGGAGGTTTTCCCGCCGGGGGGCGGGGTTTGCCAGCCCGCTGACCAGGTTCTCCACGTCGGTGGCCAGGTAGATGCGCCCCAGCAGCTCCCGCGCGGGGAGGACGGCCGCCAGCTCGCGGAAGTAGCGCAGGTCCTTTAAAAACCCGTCCAGCTTGGGGGTGCGCGCCGCCCCCAGCAGCCGGGCGTAGAGACTCTTCCCCGCCCCCTTGGGCGCGCCGGCGCGGATTTCGGCCAGCTCGTCGGGGGTGAAGCCGTAGAGGGGGGAGAGCATGGCCCCGGCCAGGGCCACGTCGTCTTTGGGGTTGTCGATGCACTTGAGCAAGTCGGTGAGCATCCCGATCTCCTTGCGGCCGAGAAAGCCCTGGCTGCCGCTGCCGCCTGCCGGGACCCCCGCCAGCTCCAACCGCTCGAGATAGAGGGGGGCCAGGGTGTTGGCCGAGCGCAGCAGCACGGCAAAGTCGCCGTAGCGGGCGGGGCGGGTGACCGGGCCGTCCTTGACCAGGAACCCGCCCTCCACCATGGAGCGGATCTTCTGGGCGACAAAGTCGGCCTCCCGCTCGTCCAGGGTGCGGCGGTCGGGCGGGGGCGGCTCCTCCCCCTCCCCCGGCTGTTCGGGGCTGCCGTCCACCAGGTAGATTTCGGGCGCGTCGTCCACCGCCGCGCCGTCGTACCCGCCGGAGTAGACCAGCTCCTCCCCCTCGCCGTAGGGGATCTCCCCCACCTCCCGGCTCATGACCCGGGAGAAGAGGAAGTTGACAAAGTCGGTGACCCCCTTGGCGCTGCGGAAGTTTTGGTCCAGGGTGATGAGGGCCGGGTAGGCGCTGCCGTCGTAGGGGTGAAACTGCTCCTTCTTGGCGATGAAGATCTCCGGTTTTGCCTGGCGGAAGCGGTAGATGCTCTGCTTGACGTCCCCCACCAAAAAGAGGTTCTCCCCATTTTTGGACAGGGACTGAAAGAGGGCGTCCTGCACCCCGTTGGTGTCCTGGTACTCGTCCACCATGATAAAGGAGATGGTGCTCGACAGTTCCCCCGCCAGCTCGCTGGGGAGGATCTGCACCCCGTCGGTGGTGGTGCACAGCCGCAGGGCATACTGCTCCAAGTCGGAGAACTCAAACTGGTTTTCGGCCCGCTTGCGCTCCTCCAACTTGCGGCCAAAGCGGCTCACCGCCCCGTAGAGGGCGGCCACCAGGGGGCGCAGGGCGGCCACGTCCTCCCGGTGCTGGGCGGGGGTGCGGCAGAGGCGCTTGTCCCGCCACTCGGCCCAGTCGGCCCGCACCTCGTCGCGCAGCTCTTTGACGCGCACCTTGAGCGGGTCGTCGGCATAGCCCCGCACCGTGGGGAAACGGGCAAAGCCGCCCGCTCGCAGCCGCTCCTCCAGGCCGCCCAGGTCCCCGGTCAGGGCCGCGTCCAGGGCGCCTTGCACCAGGGCCCGATCGCTCTCGAGCACCGGGGCCAGGGCCGCGGACAGCTTTCCGTCCCCGGCGGCGAGGTCGCCCATCTTCTCCAGTTGGGCGAGGGAGAAGGAGAGCATCTCCGCCGCGCCCGCGAGGAGGGCCCTGCCCCAGACGCTCTCCCCCGCCGGCTGGTCCCCGTCGTAGAGGGCCAGGGCGCTGTCGAGCCAGTTTTGGGGGTAGGGCAGGGACTGGAGAAAGTCGTGCAGCTTTAAGAGGATGTCCTCCAGCCGCCGGTCGCTGCGCTCGGCGTTGACCAGTTCGGCCATCTGCAAAAAGGCGGGCTCCGCCTCCTCGTAGAGCTCCTGCAGGGTCTCGCCCAGGGCCCGCTGCTTGAGCAGCCCCGCCTGGGCCCCCTCCACGATGGAGAAGTCCCGGCGGATGCCCAGGGCCGAGAAGTGCTCCCGCACCAACTTGATGCAAAAGGAGTCGATGGTGCAGATGTCGGCGCGGGAGACCAGGGCCTGCTGGCGGCGCAGAAAGGCGCTGCCCGGCCGGGCGGCGATCTCGGCGGCCAGGCCGGTGTAGATGCGCTGCTTCATCTCGGCGGCGGCGGCGTTGGTGAAGGTGACGATGAGCAGCTCCTCCGGGCTGACGGGGGTCGTCTCGTCGGCCAGGAGGGAGACCACCCGGCTGGTGAGGACCGAGGTCTTGCCCGAGCCGGCGGCGGCGCTGACGAGCAGGGTGCCGCCCCGGTCGTCCACCGCGGCCTGCTGCCACCTGGTAAAGCGGGGCTTTTCAGCCATCACTCACTCCCCCTTTGTCCTCTGGTAAAATTCGGCGTCCCCCTTCAGTTTGGGGCACTCCCGCCGCTCGTCCTTCTCCTCGATGAGACAGACCCGGCGGTAGTCGCAGTAGGTGCAGGGGAGGAACTGGTCCTTTTGCAGGGGCACGGCGCCGATCTCCCCCTGGCGCAGCGCGTCCACCAGCCCGGCCATGGTGCGGCGGATGTGCCCCTCGATCTGGCCCATCTGCTCCAGCGTCGCCAGGCGGCTGTATTTGCTGAAGGTGCCGTCCTTGTTCTGCTTGACGGGGATGAAGTCCCCCGCCACCCCCGACTCCATGGCGCGGACGACCTCCAGGTCCCGCAGCACCAGTCCGCTCTGGGTCAGCCCCTTTGAAAAGAGGGCGGCGGAGCCCTCGTCCGGCTCCCCCTCCACGTCGGAATAGGTGACAGCGGCGGGCATGTAGAGGACCCCGGCGGGCAGGCTGCCGGCAAAGGGCCCCTCCCCCTGGCAGAGGGAGAAGAGGTAGATGAGCATCTGCATGTTCAGCCCGCTGTACACATCGCTCAGGGAGAAGGCCTTCCCCCCCGACTTGTAGTCCACCACCCGCAGATAGGGCTGGCCGTCGATCTCGCAGGTGTCCACCCGGTCCACATACCCCTGCACCGCCACCTCGGTGCCGTCGGCGGCCTGCACCCGCAGGGGCGGGGCGTCCTTCCCCTCCCCCACCGGCAGCTCGAAGGCAGCGGGGAAAAAACGGCTCTGGGCCAGCTCCCTCTGCAGGTGGGTCAGCAGCAGCTTGGTGTTTTCCCGCACCTTTTGCAGCAGGTACTGCTGGCGCTTGGTGAGGTTTTCCTCCCCCAACTGCTCCTTCCCGTAGCGGGCGGCGGCGGTGTCCACAAAGCCGTCCAGCTCCTCTCTGGGGACGGCGGGGAACGCCCGCCCGTAGGTCTTGAGGGCCTGTTCCAGCAGGTAGTGGATAAAGCTGCCCGTCTCCAGGGGGGAGACCTCCCCCTTGGGGGGCGGGGCAAGCCCCAGCCCCCGCTTGAGGTAGAAGGAGAAGGGGCAGTTTTCAAACTGCTCCAGCCCGGTGGGGGAGAGGTTCAGCTTGGACCCGAAGAGGAGGTAGCTGGCCTCCCTCCCGAGGGTGAAGCGGTACCCCTCGCCGCTGCGGTGCACCCGCTCCAACCGGCGGCGCTCCGGCTCGCCCAGGGCCTGGGCCAGGGCGGCCGCCAGGGCCGGGTCCTCCCCGGCGCAGAGGGCGGCAAAGGCGGTCTCCCGGTTGGAGACGGCCTCCTCTCCCGGAAGCTCTCCGGCCTCCACCTTGAGGCCGGGGATCTTCAGGGCGGTCTCCACCAGCTCGCTGGGCTCAAACTGCTCCCCCTTCAGCGAGGCGGTGTGGTAGCCGATGTAGAGCCGCTCGCTGGGGGCGCAGACCGCATTGTAGCAGTAGCCCAGCTCCCGGCTCACCGCCTCGCCGGTGTCTACGGCGTAGGCGAGGCCCCACTCGGCCAGGGCGTTTTTCTCCTTTTGGGTCAGCAGCCCCGGCAGGTCCTCCTGCAGGGGGAAGGCCCCAAAGGTCGCCCCCAGCACAAAGCAGACCCGACAGCCCTCCAGCCGGGTCTTGTCCGCCGAGCCCACGATGACCTGGTCGAGGCTGCGGGGGATGGCGCCGAAATCCCCCGCCTTGAGGGAGAGGCGAAAGATCTCGGCAAACCGGTCGATGTCCAGCGGCTGGTCCCCCAGGGTGAGGTAGAGCTCGTCCAGCACCGCCACCAGGGCGTCCCACTGGGCCACAAAGTCGTCGGCCAAAGCGCTCTCCCCCAGCTCGTCCAGCCGGGCCACCTGCCGCTCCCCCAGCCGGGCCGCGCCGTATCGCTCCAACAGCGAAAAGAGGCCCTTGACGATTTTCCCGCCGGTGCTGCGGCGGCAGCTCTTTTCAAAGGCAAACAGGGGGTCGCAGACGGCCTGGCGCAGCGCCTCGACCCGGCGCAGGGTCTCGGCCCCTTCGGGGGTGAGGGGGCCGCCGAATCCGTCGGGATTTTTTTCAAAGGGCCGCTTGAGGGCCGCCCCCGAGAGGTTCCAGGTGTAGAGGTAGTTCTCCAGGTCGCAGAGGGTCTCCTCGTCGGCGGCGGCCAGCCCCTGCCGGGCGATGAGGAGGAGGCCGTCTGCGTCCAGCCCCCGGGTGAGGGCCCGCAAAATGGCCAGCACCAGGCTGACGGTGGGCTTGGCGTAGACCGGCTGGTTCTCGTCGATAAAATAGGGGATCTCCCGCCGGTCGAACGCCTGGCGGATGGCCACGGCGCAGTCGTCGGCCCGGCGGCAGAGGACGGCGATCTCCCGGTAGCGGTAGCCCTGGCGGCAGAGCCGGTCGATCTCGGCCGCGGCCCAGTCGCACTCGGCAAACCGGTCGGGGGCGGCAAAGACCCGCACCTTCCCCTCTTCCAGCGGCGCGGGGCGGCGCCCGGCAAAGGCCGCCTCTATCTGGCAGAGGTCGGCGGAGACAAAGCGGGGGGTGTCCAGCCGCTCGGGCTCGGCCACCGCCACCCCCATCTCCCGGCAGTTGCGGGCCAGGCGGCGGGCGGTCTTGCGGGCCTCGTAAAAGGGGGAGAGCTCCCGCCCGTCCCCCTGCCAGGGGTCGTCGCAGCAGAGGGCCACCGTCACCTCCTCCGCCTCCCGCAGGATGCAGTCGAGCAGGTCGTGCTGGGGCTTGGTGAAGCCGGTGAAGGCGTCGACAAAGACCGACTTGCCCAAAAAGAAATCCCCCCGCCGGTCGATGGCGCGGTAGATCTTCCCCGGCTCGTCGGTGAAGCTGCGGTCCAAAAGGGCGTCAAAGGCGGCGAAGACGGCGGAGAAATCGCCCAGCTTGTCCTGCAGGGCGGGGCTCCCCAGGGCCTGGGCGGCCTCGTCGATGGCCTGGGGCGAGAGGCCCATGTTCTGAAACTCCTCCCGGGCGGCGATAAGGGCCGAGAGAAAGCCCTCGGTCACCGGCTGGCCGCCGTAGAGGCGCAGCTGGTCTTTGGTCTCGTAAAAGGCCGAGGCCATGAGGGAGGCCGCCCCCACCCCGGTCAAGTCGGGGACGGAGAGGCCGCCGTTTTGGGCGAAGATGGTCTCACACAGCCGGGTGATGGAGAGGACCTGCACCCGGCTGAAATCGCCGTGGGGCAGGGCGGAAAAGAGGCGGCTCTCGGTCTGGTAGGAGGCCTGTTCCGGCACCAGGAACAACACCTCCCGCCCCTGGGCGGCCCGCTGGGCGACCCGGCTCTCCAGCAGGGTGCTCTTGCCGGTCTTGGCCCGGCCCAGCACCAGTTGCAGCATCTCTCTTCCCCCCTTTCGGTCCGGCCCTCCCGCCGCCCAAAAGGGGCGGTGGGAGGGGGTATCGTTTGCCTTTCAGAATAACACGTTTTGGCCCGCCGGGCAACCCGCGCGGGGCGCAAAAAGGCGGGCGGCCGCGGCGGAAGATCTTTCCGCTTTGGCCGCCCGCCCGGGACCCGCTCTAGTGGGTGTAGTGCTCGGCGCTCTTCTCGCCGGAGAAAAAGCGCTGCACCCCCTCAAACCACTCCACCACCTTGAACTTGACCTCCACCCCCTGGGCGGGGTCGATCTCCCCCGCCGCCTCGCCGTAGACCGAATCGGGGGTCTGCTCGCTGGCGGTGGGGACGCAGAGGGGCGGGAACATGACGCACCACCAGTTGTGGCCCTGCCCCTCGCCGATGACCAGTTGCAGCGCGTCGTACTCCCCTGCGGGGAGGATCGCCCGGTCGCCGTAGCGCTTGATGTCAAAGTAGAGGTTTGTCACCCCGGCGCGCACCGGCTCCTGGCAGCCGTTTTCCCGCAGGGCCGCCTCGGCGGCCTCCTCGATGGCGGGCAGCTTCTCCCGGATGGTGTCCAGGGCCTCTTCCTTCCCCTCGAGATCGCCGAAGAGCTCGTCGGAGCGGGCCAGCACCGCATCGCGCACCTGCAGCTTGAGGGCCTGGTCCTCCGGCGAGTCGGAGTTCGCCACGATGTGCAGCCGCACGGTGTTCTCGCGGATGGCCTCCACCGACTCCCCCTCTGCGGACACCGCCGCGTAGAAGATGCAGAGGACCGAGGCCAGAGCCAGGGCCCACTCCCACTTGTGGACTTTTGCAAAACGCTTCACTGAAAACGCCCCTTCCGATTTGTCTGGGGAGAGTATGGAGCGCTCTTTTTCAAATTATACCTGGAAAATCAAATTTATTTTGCCGCCGGCAGAGCAGGGGATAGAGATGGAGAAGGGGCCGGGGGCCTTCCCCCGCCCCATCGGCAGCCATTGCCCCTTTCCGGTGCGGAGGGGCCCTTCTGCCAGCGCACTGTTAAAGGCGCGCGGCCCCAACGGAGCCCTAGACCGGCTGTCGGTCCCTAGATCGGCTGTCCCCGGCGGTCGGTCACCCCAAAGGGGGTGGGGCGGCAGAGGACGGTCTGGGGGTAGACTTCCCGCAGCGCCGCCTCGGCCCGGCGGGCGGGCCCCTCCCGGTCAAAGAGGCCGAAGACCGCCGAGCCGCTGCCGCTCATGCAGGCCCCCAGCGCCCCCCCTTCCTCCATCCGACGGGCGATTTCCCAGACCGCCGGCGGCACCACCCCCGGCAGCTGCATGGCGTTTTTCAGGGCCTGTCCCAGGGCGGGCAGGTCCCCCGCCGCCAGGGCGGCCAACAGCCGCTGGGTGTCGGGGCGGGGGGGATCTTCCGCTCCGTCAAAGGCGGCAAAGGCCGCCCCAGTGGAGACCCCCTCCTCCGGCTTGGAGAGGAGGAGAAAGCAGTCCCCCAGCGGGGGAAGGGGGGTCAGCTTTTCGCCAAATCCCCCCCCCCGGGCGGGGCCCCCCAGCACCAGAAAGGGGATGTCGGCCCCCACCTCGGCCCCCACCTCGCAGAGCTGGGGGGTGGTGAGCCCCGCGCTGTAGAGGGCATTCAGCCCCCGCAGCACCGCCGCGCCGTCGCTGCTGCCGCCCCCCAGCCCTGCCTGGGCAGGGAGCCGCTTTTGGATGTGGATGGCGCAGCCGCCCGGCCGTCCGGTCCGCTCAAAAAAGGCGCGGGCGGCCCGGTGGGCGATGTTTCGCTCGTCGCAGGGCAGGGTCGGGTCGTCCCCGGTGAGGGAGATGCCCGACGGCGTCCGGCACAGGGTGATCTCGTCGCAGAGGGTGATCGTCTGCATCACCATGTCCATCTCGTGGTAGCCGTCCGGCCGCCGGCCGAGGATGTCCAGAGACAGGTTGATTTTGGCGTTGGCCCGCAGGTGCAAACCGTCCATGGGCGCGCCCTCCTCTCGCTTTTAGTGTTTGGTGAGGATGTTTTTGGAGACGCGGATGGCCCCCACCGGGCACATCTCGTGACAGCAGTAGCAGCGGATGCAGCGCTCTCTCCGGATGCGGGCCTTCCCCCCCTCCAGGACAATGGTCTGGGGCGGGCAGCTCTCGGCACACTTCCCACAGCCCACGCAGGCGGCGGTATCGATGAGCGGCCGGGGGGTGAAGAGGGTGCGCATCACCCACCTGGCCGGGCGGCGCAGGGGGGCAGGCACCCCGGCCATAAAGTCCACGGTGGAGGAGCGGGGCCGCTGAAAATGGCGGTTTTGCAAGGCGTCCTCGTCCCCCGTCAGCGCCACCTCCCCGCCAAAGAGCCCCCGAGCCCGGGCCAGCCGCACCGTGGCCACCTGTTCGGGGGAAAAGCCCATCAGCCGGCAGAGGCACTCGTCCACGGCGTAGGGGCTGCGGCCGCAGAGGGTCAGCCCCACCTGCTTTTTCACCCCGCTGGAGGGGCCGTCCCCCTCCATGCACTCCACCGCGTCCACCAGCACCAGATCGGGCCGCACCGCGCCGCAGAGGTCCAGGAGCATTTGAGAGAAGTCCTCGGTCTCGGGGAAGCGGTAGTGCATCCGCGGCTTTTGCAGGCCGGGGATGCTGCCGAAGAGGTTTTTCACCCCGCCGGAGAGGGTGGTCATGCAGTGGGTCTTGCACTTGGCGACATCCACGATAAAGTCGGCCCGGCAGATGGGGGCGATGACGGCGAACTTCTTGGCCTTCACCCCGGCAGGGTTCTCCCGCTCCCCCTCCCCCAAATCGAAGTTGAGGCGGGCGCCGGTGTCCCGAGCCACCTCCTCCATCCCGCAGGCGCGGTAGATGCCCCGCAGGGCGCTCTCGGTGTAGGGGCCGCCGGGGCTGTCGGCAATGACGATCTCCCGCACCCCCAGCTCCTGCAGGCAGACCACCGCCGCGTAGACCAAGTCGGGGTGGGTGGTGGTGGCCCCCTCGGGGGCCCGCTTCATCAGCAAATTGGGCTTGATGAGGGCGCGGGTGGCCGGGCCCACCTGTTCCTTCACCCCCAGGGCCGCAAAGTGGCGGCGGACGGCGGCCACCGCCTCCTCCCGCCCGTAGCGCGGGGTCTTTATCACCGAAACCAGTTCAGCGGACATCTTCCGATCCCCCATTTCTCAAAACGGGCCGCGGCCCCTTCGGTCGCGGCCCGTGCCGTTTGGTTTTTTGGCGGGGCGTCCTCACCCCTGCCGCTCTTCCAGAAATTCGCCGATGCGCTTGATCGCCTTTTTCAGGTGGGAGAGGGAGTAGGAGTAGCTCACCCGGATAAAGCCCTCCCCGCTCTCGCCGAAAGCGTCCCCCGGCACCACCGCGATTTTCTTGGAGTAGAGCAGCTCCTCGCAGAACTGGGCGGAAGACATCTCGGTGGAGCGGATGCAGGGGAAGACGTAGAAGGCCCCCTTGGGGGTGAAGCAGGGCAGCCCCAGCTTGTTGAAGGCGTCGACGATGTAGCGCCGGCGGCTGTCGTACTCCTCTTTCATCTCCTCGATGCTGTCGTCGCAGTTGTTGATGGCCTCCAGCGCGGCGTACTGGCTGACGGTGGGGGCGCACATGATGGCGAACTGGTGGGCCTTTTTCATCTGGGCGAGGATGGGGGCCGGGCAGCAGGCGTAGCCCAGCCGCCAGCCGGTCATGGCAAAGGCCTTGGAAAAGCCGTTGACGGTGATGGTGCGCTCCCACATCCCCTCGATGGCGGCAAAGGGGGTGTGTTTCAGCCCGCCATAGGTCAGCTCGGCGTAGATCTCGTCGGAGAGGACCATCACGTCGGTCCCCCGCAGCACCTGGGCGATCTCCTCCAGGTGGCGCCGCTCCATCACCGCGCCGGTGGGGTTGTTGGGGAAGGGCAGCACCAGCAGCTTGGTGCGCTCGGTGAGGGCGTCCTTCAGCTCCTGGGCGGTGAGGCGAAACTCGTTTTCCTCCCTGGTGGGGATGGGCACCGGCACCCCGCCGGCCAGCTGGACGATGGGGGTGTAGCAGACAAAGCTGGGCTCGGGGATGATCACCTCGTCCCCCGGATCCACCAGGGTGCGAATGGCGATGTCGATGGCTTCGCTGCCGCCCACCGTGACCAGGATCTCGTCGCTGGGGTCGTAGGTGAGGCCGTCGAACCGGCGCTGCAGGTAGCGGGCGATCCCCTCCCGCAGGGGGGCCAGGCCGGCGTTGGCGGTGTACCAGGTCTTGCCCTCTTCCAGGCTCTTGATGCCGGCCTGGCGCACCGAGTAGGGGGTGTCGAAGTCGGGCTCCCCCACCCCGAGGGAGATGACCCCCTCCATCTCGGCGGCGATGTCAAAGAACTTGCGGATGCCGGAGGGCTTCACCTGCAAAATTTTGTTGGAGAGGATTTTGTTGTAGTCGATCACAGGTTGGTGAGTCCCCTTTCATCGCGTTTTTCACCGCAGAAGAGGATGTCGTCCTCCTTGTATTTCTTGAGGACAAAGTGGGTGGCGGTGCCGGTCACCCCGTCGATGGTGGAGAGTTTTTTGGCCACCATCATGGCGATGTCCTGAAAGGTCTTGCCGGAAATGTGGACCGACAGGTCATAGCCGCCGCTCATCAGGTAGAGGGAATCCACTTCCTTCATCTGGGCGATCTTGTCGGCCACGTAGTCAAAGCCGCAGTCCTTGCGGGGGGTCACCTTCAGGTCCACCAGGGCCTCCACATGGTTCTCCTCGGTCTCCTCAAAATCGATGACCGCCCGGTAGCCCTTGATGACCCCGTCCTCTTCCAGCTGGCGAAGCCGCTCTTCCACCTCCGCCTCGCTCTGGTCCAAAAGCAGCGCCAGCTGCGCCACCTCCATCATGCCGTTGCGCCGTAAGATCTTCAGTAATTTGTCCATCCGTCACTCACTCCTTCACGTCTTTTTTTCCGCCCCCCGGTAAAAGGGGCCGATTGAGTAAACAGTATACTCCCTTTTGCCCCTGCGCACAAGGGGGGCGCGCCGGGCAAAAACCCGTTACCGGGCGCATTTTTCTGCCCCTGCACGGTGTTTTTGGGCGGAGAAATATGCTATAATGACCGCATGGCGATATTCGCCAGGGCGGGCCCGGCAGCCGGCGGCCCCTCCCCCCTGTTTGGGCGGGGCGGCGCGCCGGCGCATGCCCCCCTTTCCCCCCGCCGCGGGCGCGCTGTCCGCGCCGGGGCCCCATCTCTTTTTGGCAAGGAGGTCTCTTTTTTGGAAAGCATTGTACGGGTGGCGGCGCTCACCTCTCGCATCTCCCTGGGGGACATGCACAAAAGCGCCGAGGCCCTGATCGAGGCGGCCCAGCAGTTGGGGGATCGCGCCCCCGACCTGGTGCTGCTGCCCAAATACACCCTCACCGGCGGCTCGCTGGGCGACCTGGCCCAAAACGGCCAGTTTGCCAAGACGGCCGGGGAGCTGCACCCCTATCTCGGCGCCAAGCTGGCGGCGCTGGGGGGGCTGTTCCTCTTCACCGCCCCCGCCCCCGGCGGGGAGCGCGCCTACCTCTACCGGGAGGGACAGCTGCTGCTGGACCTCCCCGCCGAGACCGAACTGGGCCGTCCCCTCCCCACCTTCTCGGTGGGCGGCGGCACCGCCGCCCTCTTCTTCGGCGACCCGGCGCACCTCTCCCTCTACGCGCGGGAGATCGTGGAGAGCGGGGCCGACCTCCTCCTCCTCTGCGCCTGCGAGCCCGACCGGCTGGGTTACGGCGACCGGGTGCTGCGCCAAATCAAGGAGGTCAGCGCCGCCCTGGGGGTCTGCTGTGTCCTCTCCCAGGGGGGCGAGGGGGACTCGTCCGCCCCCCGGCTCTTCACCGCCCAGACCGCCGTCTTCGAGTGCGACCGGCTGCTGGCCTTTGCCCAGGCGGTGAGCGGGCCCCCCGCGGCCGTCTGCGATGTGGATCTGGACATCATCGCCGGGTACCGGCGGGGACAAACCCTCCCCGCCTTCCGGCGGCCTGAGCCCGCCTTCTCGGTGCCGGTGCGCACCGGCGGCAAAAAGCTGCTGCGCCCCCTGGGGCAAAACCCCTTCATCACCCGCCCTGAGCAGCTCGACGAGCTGTTCTCCCTGCAGGTCAAGAGCCTGGCGGTGCGGATGGAGAACACCGGCATCAAGGGGCTGGTGGTGGCCCTCTCCGGCGGGCTGGACTCCACCCTGGCACTGCTGGTGGCCGCCGGGGCCTGCGACCGGTTGGGGCTGCCCCGCTCGGCCGTCACCGCAGTGACCATGCCCGGCTTCGGCACCTCGCAGCGCACCAAGTCGAACGCCGAAAAGCTCTGCGAGGCGGTGGGCGCAAAACTGCGCAAGATCCCCATCGGCCCGGCGGTGGAGGCGCACTTTGCCGACATCGGCCACGACCCCCAAAGCCACAACGTCACCTTTGAAAACGCCCAGGCCAGGGAGCGCACCCAAATTTGCCTGGACATCGCCAACGAGACCGGGGCCCTGGTGGTGGGGACCGGCGACCTGTCGGAGGCCGCGCTGGGCTTTTGTACCTTCGGCGGCGACGCCCTGGCCAACTTCAACGTCAACATCTGCCTGCCCAAGACCCTGGTGCGGGCCGTCTGCCGGCGGCTGGAGGAGCGCTTTGCCAAGGCCGCCCCCTTCATTCAGGACATCCTGGACACCCCGGTCAGCCCAGAGCTGCTCCCCCCCGACGAGTTCGGCAACATCGCCCAGAAGACCGAGGAGATTTTGGGGGAGTACGACCTGCTGGACTTCATCCTCTACCACCACCTGCGCTACGGCCTGCCGCCGGAGAAGATCTTCTACTACGCCTGCGCAGCCTTTGGCGAGCGCTATACCGGCGCCTACATCAAGGAGAAGCTGGGCCTCTTCTACAAGCGGTTTTGCGCCTCGCAATTCAAACGGGTCTGCGCCCCCGAGTGCGCCGTCATCACCGACGTCACCCTCTCGGGCGGGGCCTTCGCCATGCCCGGCGACATGGGCTCCAAAACCTTTTTAGAGGCGGTGGAGGCCATTTCGGTCTGACCCCCGTCACCCGTCTGTTCGCCGCCCCGGCGGGCGGCCTTTCAAAATAGAAGCAAAGTGAGGAAGAAAAGATGAAAGCTGTTATCTCTGTTATCGGCAAGGACACCGTGGGCATCCTGGCGGCCGTCAGCACCGTCTGCGCCGAGGCCAACGCCAACGTGCAGGACGTGACCCAGTCCATCCTGGGGGACATCTTCGCCATGATCATGGTGGTGGACATCTCCAAGTGCAACCTGGAGCTCTCCGAGCTGCGCGCCCGTCTGGAGACCCTGGGCCAGGAGCGGGGCCTGCAAATCAACCTGATGCACGAGGACATCTTCAACTCGATGCACCGCATTTAGGGAGGGCGGCTCATGATCAGCACCAACGAAATACTCGAGACCATCAAGATGATCCAGGAGGAGAGCCTGGACATCCGCACCATCACCATGGGCATCTCCCTGCTGGACTGCGCCGATTCCGACATCGACCGCTCCTGCGAAAAGATCTACCAAAAAATCACCACCCGCGCCCGCGACCTGGTCAAGGTGGGGGAGGAGATCGAGGGCAAGTACGGCATCCCCATCATCAACAAGCGCATCTCGGTCACCCCCATCGCCATGCTGCTGGGGGCCAGCGGCGGCGACCCGGTGAAGTACGCCCGCACCCTGCAGCGCTGTGCCGAGACGGTGGGGGTCAACTTCATCGGCGGGTACAGCGCCCTGGTGCAAAAGGGCTTTGGCCCCGGCGATTTGGAGCTCATCGAGTCCATCCCCGAGGCGCTGCGGGTCACCGACCGGCTCTGCTCGTCGGTCAACATCGGCTCCACCAAGGCGGGCATCAACATGGACGCCGTCCGGCTGATGGGCCAGATCATTCGCCAGAGTGCCGAGAACACCGCTGACCGCGACTGCGTGGGCCCCTCCAAGCTGGTGGTCTTCTGCAACGCGCCGGAGGACAACCCCTTTATGGCCGGCGCCTTCCACGGGGTGGGCGAGCCCGACTGCGTCATCCACGTGGGGGTATCCGGCCCCGGCGTGGTGCGGGCCGCCCTCTCCAAGATGGAGGGGGGCGACCTGACCGACGTGGCCGACCTGATCAAAAAGACCGCCTTTAAAATCACCCGCATGGGCCAGCTGGTGGGGGCCGAGGCCTCCCGCGCCCTGGGGGTGCCCTTCGGCATTGTGGACCTCTCCCTCGCCCCGACCCCGGCGGTGGGGGACAGCGTAGCCCACATCCTGGAGGAAATCGGGCTGGAGCAGTGCGGTGCCCACGGCACCACCGCCGCCCTGGCCATGCTCAACGACGCGGTGAAGAAGGGCGGGGTCATGGCCTCCTCCGCCGTGGGCGGTCTCTCGGGCGCCTTTATCCCGGTGTCGGAGGACGCGGGGATGATCGACGCCGCCCGCTCGGGCTGCCTGCTGCTGGAAAAGCTGGAGGCCATGACCGCCGTCTGCTCGGTGGGGCTGGACATGATCGCCGTGCCCGGCGACACCTCCGCCGACATCTTGAGCGCCATCATCGCCGACGAAGCCGCCATCGGGATGGTCAACTCCAAGACCACCGCCGTGCGGATCATCCCCGCCATCGGCAAAAAGGAGGGCGAAGAGCTGGAATTCGGCGGCCTCTTCGGCAGCGCCCCCATCATGAAGGTCAACTACGCCTCCCCCGCCAAGATGATCGCCCGCGGCGGCCGCATCCCGGCCCCGCTCCAAAGCCTGAAAAACTAGCGAAATGGCGGCAGCCGGTTTGCAGAGCAAATGCCAAAGCAGCGCTTTGGCAAGGCCGATGCCGCCAAGCAAACAGAGCCCGTTTGCGGGGCTGTGCTACAGAGCCTGAAAAACCAGCGAAAGGGCAGCGGCCGGTTTGCGGAGCAAATGCCAAAGCTGTGCTTTGGCAAAGCCGGTGCCGCCAAGCAAACGGAGCTCGTTTGCGGGGCTGCGCTGCAAAGCGCTTAAAGCCATCTAAAAAGAGCGGCGGCCGCCCGGCCCCTCCCAATTGCAAAAAAGCCACCCATCCGGGTGGCTTTTTTATTTCAGCGAAGACAGCCGCTCTATCTCGCCGAGGCAGGCTGTCCCAGTTTGCACAGGGCCTCTTCCCTGCTGTCGGCAAAAAAGACCGCCCTCCCCCGGTTGCTCTCGCGAATAAAGTCCTTCAGGGCCTTGCTGGCATACCCCGAATGATCCCCCCAGATGGCCACCTGCACCCGGTACTGGACAAACTTCTCCAACACCTCGCCCGCCAATCCGGTGCGGAGGTCAAAAAAGGATTCGGCGAGGGCTTCCTTCTCGATGGCGAGCTTGTGACACCCCATCTCAAATGCCGTCGCCGCAATCACGTCCAGGGCGGACGGCAGGTCACAGATGGCCTCCTGCACCCCTTCCAACACGGCGATGGACCCATCGCCAACGGCCTGTATTGTCCATTTCATCTCATCTCTCTCCTCTCTGTGAGCACCCCGTCCGCTGCAGGGCATTTTGGCAATCGAAACCACCGGTAAAATGGGCGGCTTGCATCGGCCCCGCAAGGGGGCATCGCGAATGTTTGCCTGCGCTGCGCGCGTTGCCGACAGACCGGCAATTTCGGATGCTGTTTTGCGTCATCCGTCCCCAAAGCCGCTTCCCCTTTTTCGCCTCCGGCCCTTTCTTTCAGGGCGCCCTGTGCAAAAGCGATCTGTCTCCCCGGCAAAATTGGGGGTTGGGGAGGTGGCGTTGCCACAAAAAAAGAGGGGGCGCTCCCCCCTCTTTTCTCTCCCGATTAGTCGTAAAAGGCGCCGTGGATGGCAGAGACCGCCCGGTCGGCGTCCGCCCGGTCGATGATGACCGAAATCTTGATTTCGCTGGTAGAGATCATCTTGATGTTGACGCCCGCATCCCCCAGGGCGGCGAACATGTCGGCGGCCACGCCGGGGTTGGACTGCATCCCCGCCCCCACGATGGAGACCTTGGCGATGTCGTCCTCGCTGTAGATCTTGGCGCCGGGGTAGCGGTGGCCGTGCCGCTCCAACACCGCCAGGGCCTCGTCCTTCTGGTCGTCGGAGATGGTAAAGCTGATGGCCTGGAAGCCGTCCTTCGGGGGGGTCTGCAAAATGATGTCCACGTTGATCTTGTGGTTGGAGAGCAGGGAGAAAATCTTGAAGGCGGTGCCCGGCTGGTCCGCCACCCCGTCCACCGTGATGCGCACCACGTGCTCGTCCTTGGCCACGCCCTTGATCAACATCTTTTCCATCTTTACATCCTCCTTCACAATGGTGCCCGGCACCCGGCTCAGGCTGGAGAGCACTTCGATCTGCACCCCAAATTTTTTCGCCATCTCCACCGAGCGGTTGTGCAGCACCTGGGCGCCCAGGGTGGCCAGCTCCAACATCTCGTCAAAGGAGATCTCGTCGAGTTTCTTTGCGTTTTTCACCTTGCGGGGGTCGGCGGTGTAGACCCCGTCCACGTCGGTGTAGATCTGGCAGGTGTCGGCGTGGAGCGAGGCCGCCAGCGCCACCGCCGAGGTGTCCGACCCGCCCCGGCCCAGGGTGGTGATGTCGTCGAACTTGTTGAGCCCCTGAAAACCGGCCACCACCACGATGCTGCGCCGGTCCAACTCGGCCTGCAGCCGCTCGGTGTCCACCCGGTGGATGCGGGCGTTGGAGTAGTTGCTGGTGGTGAAAAAGCCCGCCTGCCAGCCGGTCAGGGAGATGGCCGGATAGCCCATGGCCTCAATGGTCATGGCCAGCAGGGCACAGCTCTGCTGCTCCCCGCTGGAAAGGAGCATATCCATCTCCCGCTTGGAGGCGTTGGGGTTGAGTTCCGCCGCCTTTTCGATCAAGTCGTCGGTGGTGTCCCCCTGGGCGGAGACCACCACCACCACACTGTTGCCCGCTTTGTAAGTATCCGTGACGATCTGCGCCACATTGCGCACCCGCTCGGCATCCCGCACCGAGCTACCGCCGAATTTCTGCACGACCAAAGCCATGGGAATCCCTCCTCTTTCTTCTCATCACTCTTATATCTATTCGCAGACGCGCACCGTTGCCCCCCGATTGTCGGGGCGAAGTTTGACCAGTTCAAAGGTCCGGGTCTCCCGCTGGGCCTGGAGCAGGGCGGCCGCCCGGTCGCCAAAGGCGGCGTTCTGCGCGTCCACCAGGGCGAGGATGGTGGGGCCGGCGCCGCTGACAAAGACCGCCAGGGCCCCGCACTCGTAGGCGATGTCGAAGACCCGCTGCCCCCCTTCGATCAGCCCCAGCCGGTAGGGCTGGTGCAGCCGGTCCCCCGCCGCGACCCGGATGTTTTCCAGCTTGCCGGTGCAGATGGAAGTGGCCATCAGCGCCGCCCGGGAGAGGTTATAGACCGCGTCCTTGTGGCTGACCTGGGGCGGCAGCGCCGCCCGGGCCACCTCGGTGGAGAGGCTGAAATTGGGGATAAAGGCCGCAAAGTGCATCCCCTCGTCCAGTTCCTTTTTCACGTAGTAGACGTGCTCCTCCTCGAGCACGGCGGAGACAAAGCCCCCCAGGATGGCCGGGGTGGAGTTGTCGGGGTGCCCCTCCAGATGGGCGGCCATGTCCACCAGCTCGTCTCTGGTGAGGGGCTCGCCCAGCAGGGTGTTGGCCCCCAACAGCCCCCCCACGATGCAGGCCGAGCTGCTGCCCAGCCCCCGGGTCATGGGGATGTTGTTGACCTGCTCGATGCGCAGCCCCCGAAAGGGGCGGCCCACCCGCTGATACAGGGCCTTGGCGGTGCGGTAGATGAGATTGTCCTCCCCGGTGGGGACGGGCCGCCCGTCGCGGGAGGAGATGGCCGGGCCGTCCCACTCCTCCATATAGATCTCATTTTGCAAATTGAGGGCCAGCCCCAGCGAGTCAAAGCCTGCGCCGATGTTGGCGCTGGTGGCCGGCACGGTGATGTGGATCACGAATGAGTCCCTCCAATGGTCAAAATTTGCATCCCCTCGCGGGGCGCCGGATCAGTAGGGCAGCACCTTCAGGGCGGTGGCCACCTTGGCCCAATCGGGCAGGGCGGCGATGCCGGCGGCAAAGGCCTTGCCGCTCTGGGCGGGGAGGATGCAAACGATCCCCTCCCCGCTGGGCTGCACCAGTTCGGGCGCGCCAAAGGCGGCGGCCGCGGCCTTGGAGAGGGCCTCCTGTGAGCCGCCCTCCAGCCGCAGGTAGCGGCGCAGCACGTCCTCTGCCGGGTCGGCCAGGAACTCCTCCTCGCTCTTGACCCAGAAGAGGGTGCGGTGGACGTCCTCGCTCTTGACGCAGTCGATGATGTCGCTGACCACGGCGCTGGCGGTGGGCAGCTTGCCCGCCCCCCGGCCGTAAAAGAGGACGTCACCCAGCATGTCGGAGCGCACCAGGATGCCGTTGTACACGTCGCTCACCGAGGCCAGCTGGCTCTCCCCTGGCAGCAGGGCCGGGCAGACCTCGGCCAACACTCGCCCGTCCTCCAGCCGCTTGGCCCGGCCGATGAGTTTGATGGCGTAGCCCAGGCGCCCGGCGGCCGCCATGTCGGCGGTGGTGATGGCGCGGATCCCCTCGGTGGGCACCTGGGCGGGAAAGATGTGCCGCCCAAAGGCCAGGGAGCCGAGGATGCAGATTTTGCGGCAGGCGTCGTGTCCGTCCACGTCGGCCGAGGGGTCGGTGGTCTCGGCGTACCCCAGGCTCTGGGCCAGCTTCAGCGCCTCGTCAAAGGAGAGGTCCTCCCGCTTCATCTTGGTGAGCATGAAGTTGGTGGTGCCGTTGAGGATGCCGGCGATCTCGGTGAACTCGTTGGCCGCCATGCACTGGTAGATGGGGCGGATGATGGGGGTGCCGCCCCCCACGCTTGCTTCAAAGAGGAACTGGATCCCCCTCTCTTTGGCGATCTGCAGCAGCTCCCAGCCGTGGGTGGCCACCAGCTCCTTGTTGGAGGTGACCACGCTCTTGCCGGCCAGCAGGCTGTCCTTTACAAACTGGTAGGCGGGTTTCAGCCCGCCGATGGACTCCACCACCACCGAGACCTCGGGGTCTTTTAAGACCACCCCGAAATCCTTGCAGAGCTTCCCCTCGTTGGGGTCGCCGGGGAAGTCGCGGATGTCGCAGATGTATTTGACGGCGATGGGCTGCCCGGCCTTGCGGGCAATGCCCTCGGCGTTTCTCTCAATGACCTCGGCCACGCCGGAGCCAACGGTGCCGTACCCGATGATTGCTACCTGTATCATTTGCTACTCTCCTAACAATTGCTTTAATTCCACGATCCCACCCAACTGCCCGATCTCCTCGGTCAGCTCCTCCAGCGGGAGGCAGGCGCTGCCCATGCGAAAGGAGATGGTCACCGGGGCGACCCCATCGATGGGGATGGATTGGTTGATGGTGAGGATGTTGGCGCCGCTGTTTGCGATGGTGTTGATGACCCGGGAGAGGACCCCCGGCTCATCCCGCAGGGAAAAGGAGAAGGTGCACAGCTGCCGGCTGTCCCCCGCCGGGCGATAGACCCGGTCTTTGTACTTGTAGAAGGCGCTGCGGGAGATGCCCACCTTCTTCACCGCCTCGCTGGAATTTTTGGCAAGGCCCTGGGCCAGCATCTCCTTGGCCTCCACCACCTTTAAAAACACCGGGGGCAGCGCCCCGGTATCCACCAGCAGAAACTTAGGTGTGTCCTGCATAAGTCCACCTCACAAACACTGTTGTTTTTCTGTAAGATACAGTATAGCGCCATCTGCCCAAATTGACAACCATTTTTTTGCCGAAACCCTCCAAAACTCGTTTCCTTTTGTTGACTTCGGCGATTCCCCCAAAAAAATGGCGGATTGGGGGGTGAGGACGGGCGGTATCACCGTCGGGGTCCCCGACGGATCTCCCCGGCGAAATTGGCGGGGCGCACACCAGCCCGAAAGGGCGCGATACGGGCTTCGCCCCGCAAGGGGCATCATATTTTTTCATCGCACTGTCGCCGGTAAAGCCACGCCGTCGGAGTTTATTGCTCATCGCCCATACCCCGGCCTTTCGCTTGCACCTTTGGCGCCCCACTGTTCAGGAGACCCTGTGGTCAAAGCAGCTGCCTTCCCCGGCAGGACCGGAGCCTTGGGATGCCAAAGCTGCAAAAAAAGAGGACCGGGCGGCTTGGCTGCCGCCCGGTCCTCAAAATCTGTCAACTGTGTGCCGTCCGCTCCCAGGCGGGGGAAATCACTGCTTGGGGGCCGCCTGGCTGGAACTCACCGGCGGCACCACCGGTTTGCTGGAAGAGCTGGCCGAACTGGAGGAATTGGAAGAGCTGGAGGCGCTGGAACTGGCCGAACTGGACCCGCTCGACGAGGCCGCCGAACTGCTCTGCGGCTTTTGCTCCTCCTCCACCGGGGGATCGCCCTCGTGCACCCCAGAACAGGTCTCGGGGATGTTGGAGGTCTTGTACCAGCCCACCGCGGTCTCGGTGCACTTGTCGGAGGCCAGCAGCCCGCTCTTGACGCAGTAGGTCTTCTGCACCACGCCGGAGGCGTTGGGGAAGTTCTTGTAGGCCTTGCCGGAACTGATCTGGCTCATGATGTTCTTCCAGATGGCGGCAGGGGGATAGCCGCTCTCGGACACGCCGTACTTGGAGTCGTAACCCCACCAGACGCCGGTCACGTAGTAGGGGTTCATCCCCACAAACCACACGTCGCGGGGCAGATTGTTGTCGGTGTCGGAGTCGGTGGTGCCGGTCTTGCCCGCCAGGGGCATGGAGCCGTAGCGGAACGAGGCGGCGGTGCCCCCCGACTGCAGGACCTGCTGGAGCATCTGGTTTGTCACCTTGGCGGTGGACTCGGAGAAGGCGCGGTTGCTGCCGAACTCGCTGCCGTCGAGCACCACGTTGCCGAACTGGTCCTCCACCCGGGTGTAGGTGCGGGGCTCGTAGTAGACCCCGCCGTTGCCGAAGACGGCGTAGGCGGCCGTCACCTCCAGGGGGGAGATGCCGTCCGTCAGCATCCCCAGTGCCAGGCTGTCGTCCACATCGCTCTCGGTGAGGGTGGTGATCCCCAGCTTTTCCTTCAAGAACTCATAGCTGTTTTTGGCGCCGACTTTCTGGATGGTCCGCACCGCCACGGTGTTGACCGACTTTTTCAGGGCGGTCTCGGCGGTCATCTTCCCTTTGTAGCCCGCGTAGTAGTTCTTGGGCCAGGGGCGGCCGTTGAGGGTCTTGACCGGGGAGTCGTCCATGACGGTGGAGTAGGTGATCAGATCCTGCTCGATGGCCGGCCCGTAGGCCGCCAGGGGTTTCATGGTGGAGCCGTTGGAGCGGCCGGCCACCACCGCCCGGTTGAGGGCCCGGTTGACCGTCTTCTCGCCCCGGCCGCCCACCAGGCCCAGGATGTTGCCCTCGAAATCCATCACCACCGCCGCCGATTCGGGGCGGATGGTGACCTCGCTCTTGTTGCCCTCCTCGTCGGTGACGGTCTCTTTTCTGGACACGTTGGGGAAGCTCTTGTCGTTTTCGTAGACCGATTCCAGAGTATTTTGGACCGAGGTGTCCACGGTGGAGTAGATGCGCAGGCCGCCGGTGTAGAGGTAGTTGGTGGCCTCCTCCTTGGTGTAGCCGTATTTCTCCATCAGGTGATCGATGACGTCGTCGATCATGTAGTCGGTGAAGTAGCTCTCGATCTTCTGGGCGTTGGCGGCGTACTCCTCGCTCTTGAATTCGGGCTCGGTGTTGACCGCCTCGTCGTACTCCTCCTGGGTGATGTAGCCCAGTTCCAGCATCTTGCTGAGCACGTAGTCCCGCCGGGTCTTGTTGTTCTCGGGGTGGATAAAGGGGTTGTACTCGGAGGGGCTCTGGGTCATGCCGGCGATGGAGGCGCACTCCACCAGGGAGAGTTCAGACACGTCCTTGCCGAAGTAGACATAGGCCGCCGCCTGCACCCCGTCGGTGTTGTTGCCCAGGTGGAAGGTGTTGAGGTAGGCCTCCAGGATGTCCTCTTTCGAGTACATCTTCTCCAGGTTCAGGGCGCGGAAAATCTCCCGCGCCTTGCGGGCATACCCCTCCAAAAAGTTGGTGGACTTGTCGTGGGTGATGTTTTTGATGAGCTGCTGGGTGATGGTGGAACCGCCTGGCCGCCCCTTGTAGATGGGGATGATCTCGTTGACGGTGGCGGCGATGGTGCGCTTCCAGTCCACCCCGTGGTGCTTGTAAAAGCGCTCGTCCTCCACCGCCACCACGGCGTGGATCATATTTTCAGGGATGTTCTCATAGTCCACCCAGATGCGGTTTTCGGCCGAGTTGAGGCGGGTCACTTCCACCTCTTCACCCGACCCGTCCTTGCCGTATACAATGGTGGTAAAGGCCAGCTTTACATTTTCCAGGCTCAAGATCTGGTCGTCGTTTTTCATGGTGCTGAAGACGTACATCATGAAAGAGGTGGCCGCAATGGACACCACGATCACCAGGATAAAGAATACCGTCAGGCAGACCTTGAACCATTTTCTCTCCCGCAGTTTCCGCTTGGGGCCCTTTTGGCCCTTTTTCGAGGCGGCGTTTGCGGCGGTCTGCTTGGTGGTTCCCTTCTTTTTCTCCGACGGGGACTTGCCGCCGTCCGGCGATTTTTGGTTGGGCACAAGCATAACCTCCTTCCAATGGTAAGTTATTATAGCATATACCGTCGATTTTGTTAAACCGATTTTTCTGCATATTCATTTATTTTTAAGAGAATACTGGACTCGAGAGGTGATTGATGTGACGAAAAACCGGTGGATTCTCTCGACCGTGACCGCTTTTCTCTGCTGCGCGGCCCTATTTCTTTCCAGCTTGTTGGTAGGATGGCACCGCGGCGCCGACTCTATGCAGGCCGAGGCCCCTTCCCGCTATCTTCTGCGGGTGGAAAACGGGCAGCTGGCCGTCTACGCCGGCGGCTCCGGCCAGCCCGAACTCTGCGGAGAGGTGACCCTCAGCGCCCTGCCGGAAGAGGAACAACAACACCTGCTGCAGGGCGTCTGGGCGGAGAGCCGCCAGGAGCTGGAGGGGCTGTTGCAGGACTATTCCAGCTGATCGCGCCCCCCGCCCCCCTGTCGGCCCGGCCCTTTGGCCGGGCCGCTTTTTGCGCCGGTGCAGATTTCCAAAAAGGCGGTGGCCGCCGGGGTCAGGTACTTGTTTTTGTGGTAGACCGCGCAGAGGCTGCGCACCAGGGGCATCCCCTCCACCGCCAGGCGGCAGAGGGCACCGGAGGCCATCTCTTCGGCGGCCAGCCGCACCGGCAGCACGGCGATCCCCAGCCCCTGGCGGGCGGCCTCCTTCAGCGCCCGGGTGGAGCTGGATTCCCAGGCAGGGCTCACCTCCATCCCCCGGGTGATGAGGGCGCTCTCAAAGACCTTGCGGGCGCCGCTGCCCGCCTCCCGCAGCAGGAGGGGCTGGCGGGCCAACTCGCCCGGCGGCAGGGGCTGGCGGGCCAGCAGCGGGTGGCCGGGGCGGCAGAAAAGGCCCAGCTCGTCCTCCAAAAAGGGGTGGGCGGCCAGCTGGCCGTCCCGGGCGGGGCCGTCCATCAGCCCCATATCCAGCCGGTTTTCCAGCAGGAGGCCCTCGATGGTCTCGCTGCTGTCCACCCGCACCTGCACCTCCACCTCCGGCCAGGCGGCGGAAAACCGCTCCACGCAGCCGGGGAGGAACTCGCTGCCGACGGTGATGCTGGCGCCGATGCGCAGCCGGCCGCCCCGGCCGCCGGGCATCTCCTCCTCCAGCTGGTCGATGAGGTCGAGGATCTGCCCGGCCCGGGCCAGCAGCTGCCGCCCCGGCTCGGTGATGTGCAGCCGCCGGGAGATGCGGTCGAAGAGCCGGACGCCGTAGTGGCTCTCCAGCTCCGAGATGGCCAGGCTCACCGCCGGCTGGGTCATGTAGAGGCGGCGGGCCGCCTCGGTGGCGCTGCCGCACTGGCAGACTGCCGTGAAGATGCGCAGGTGGCGCAGGGTCATCCCGCTCCCCCCTTTTCATAAGCGATTCGATATTTATCTTATAAAATTATATTATTTTACTTATTAAAATGCAAGGCGTATACTGGGGGTGAAAAGAGAAAGAGGAGGCCATGCAGTTGGCAAAGAGAGATTTGCGGTTTTACTGGAAGCTGTTTTCTTCCACCTTCACCCTCAGCGCCTTTACCTTTGGCGGCGGGTATGTCATCATCCCCCTGATGCGCAAGAAGTTTGTGCAGCAGTACCACTGGCTGGAGGAGGACGAGATGCTCGATTTGACGGCCATCGCCCAGTCCTCCCCCGGGCCCATCGCCGTCAATGCGGCCATCATCATCGGCTACCGCCTGGCGGGGATGTTGGGGGCCCTGGTGGCCATTGCGGGCACGGTGCTGCCCCCCCTGATCATCCTCTCGGTGATCTCCCTGTTCTACCAGGCCTTTCGGGCCAACCAGGTGGTGGCCAACGTCCTGCGGGGGATGCAGGCCGGGGTGGCGGCGGTCATCGTCGACGTCACCGTGACCATGGGCTGGGGGGTCGCCAAGGAGAAGAACCTCCTCTCCATCCTGATGATGGCGGCCGCCTTTGTGGCGACCTACGTCTTTAATGTCAACGTGGCCTTCATCGTGCTGGCCTGCGGCCTCATCGGCTTTCTCTGCTTCCGGCAGAAAAAGAGCGGGGAGGTGTCCAAATGATTTACCTGCAGCTGCTGTGGAGCTTCTTCCAAATCGGCCTGTTCAGCTTTGGGGGCGGCTACGCCTCCATGCGGCTGATCCAAAACCAGGTGGTCACCCTACACCACTGGCTGGACATGACCCAGTTTGCCGACATCATCACCATCTCCCAGATGACCCCCGGGCCGGTGGCCATCAACTCGGCCACCTTCGTGGGCACCCACATCGCCGGGTTCTGGGGCTCCATCGTCGCCACCATCGGCTGCGTGATCCCCTCCTGCATCATCGTCATCGCCCTGGCCAAAATCTACACCAAGTACCGCCAGCTCGACGCCATGCAGGCGATTTTAAAGGGGCTGCGGCCGGCGGTGGTGGCCCTCATCGCCTCGGCGGGGCTGTCCATCCTCATCCTCTCCCTCTGGCAGGGGGGCGCGGTGAGCTGGTCGCCCGCCAGCGTCGACTGGATCTGCGCCGCGATGTTTGCCGCCGCCCTCTTCGTCCTGCGCAAGTGGAAACCCAACCCCATCTGGGTGATGGTGGGCTGCGGGGTCCTGGGCGCCATCATCTTTCCCTTTATGGGGTAAATTCCTGTCCTCCCCTTCCCCTCTCGGGGATTTCCATAGCAAAAGCGCCGCTGTCTCCAGGGGGGAGACGGCGGCGCTTTTGTGCACTCTTGACCGGTTAGACCTTATCTTTAAAGTAGGAGTGGGCACAGTAGAGGGCGCCCGCCGGGTTGTGGGCCAGGGCCCTGTCCTTGGTGACCAGGGTGGTGGTGGGCGCCTGGGCGTATTTGTAAAAGAGGGAGTCGTGCCCCACACAGAGGCCGATGACAATGTTGAACTCGGTCTGCTGCTCATTTAAGAGCATGGCCTGGGCGATGGGGTTGCACATGGGCTCGAACTGACCGGGGTGGACCTTGTCCTCCTCTCCCAGGCCCACCTGCTCCTTGGGCACCCCGCCGGCCTTGCAGATGGCCGAGACCACCGTAAAGCCGTGGGCGCGAAAGATCTCGCAGGCGATCCGCCCCTCCTCCTTCAAGCCGCCGCAGAAGGCCACCCCCAACTTCTGGTAGCCCATGGCCTTGCAGAACTCGGTGATCTCCCGCACCCGGGGCCAGCGGCCGTAGCCGGTAGCCTCGATCTTGGAGCTCTCCAGGTAGAACTTGTGGTTTTCCTCTTCGCCGTATTTGGCGAAGGCGGCCTCCATCAGCGGGGTGTTGCGGATGGGGCAGTTTTTGGGCAACTTCTCAAAGTCGCCGGACTGGCAACCGTGAACGGTGCAACTTCCACAGGTGTAGTACACGATCTCTCTCCTCTCTGCGGGCCGCGGTATTGGCGACCCTTTCCCCCATGATACCTCGACCCGGGCGGAGAAGCAATCGCTTTTCCCATCGGGAATGTAGATGGGGACCCCAACCTCTGCAAGCCCCTCCTCACCCGTGGGGCAGCGCGCCTCGGCCCCATCGTATGTGGCAAGGGAAGGCGGGCGGGCAAGGCAGGGAAAGAGGCCACGGCTGCAGCCATCCCACGCCGGGGCTAGGGCGGCTCGTCCCGGCCCTCCTCGTTTGCAGCAAAGGAAAGCGGCCATCGAGACAGGGGAAGGGGCCCTGGCTGCGGCCACCCCGCGCTGAGGCCAGGACGGCCCGCTTCAGCCCCATCGTTTGCAATAAAGGAAGGGGACGGTCGAGACAGAGGAAGGGGGCAGACTGCAGCCGCAAACAATGGGGCCAGGACGACTCGTCTTGGCCCCATTGTTTGCGGCAAAGGAGATGGAGGTCAAAGCCAGGGGAAGGGGGCCCGGCTGCTACCACCCCGCGCCGGGACCAGGACGGCCCGCTCTGCTCACAGTCCGCTGTCCAAGGTCATGGCAGTCTCTCTTTTTTCCCAATCGGCGGCCGTCAGCTCCCTTGGCTCCTCAGTGGTAAAGGGAGCAGGAGTATATTCACCGCCAGGGAGCGGCCCTCCCCCGGCAGCCTCGGCACAGGGCGCTCACCCCAGGACTGCAAAGGCCCGCCCCAGCCTCTTTTTAGGGTCCCTGCCCTGCGGCGCGCCGGTGACGGCCAGCGCGCCGCCCAAACGCCGCTTCAGCGGGCGCGCCTGAAAGTTCCGCCCCGCAGCCGGGTCGCCTGCCTCTCCTCTGCCGCCATCCCTTCACAACAGGAGAGGCCGGCCTTGCGGCCGGCCTCTCCCACGCATTGGGCGTCTATTCTACGATGGTGCCCCCCAGGAGGGCGTAGAGTTCCTTGGTCTCCTCGTCGCTGGCGCCGGTGAAGTAGTAGATGCCGCTCTCCCCCTCCAGGCGGACGGCGCAGCCGCTGCCGCCGTTGAGGTAGAGGTGGGCGCTCTCGCCGTTTGCCAGCAGGTACTGGCCGCGGAAGGTGCCGTTGAACTCCTTCACCTGGCTCTCGGCCTTCTGGCGCTGGGGCAGCTCGCTCTGCAGGGTGATTTTGGCCCCGGAGAGGGGCACCTCCCCCTTTTCGCCCCCGGCAATCACCAGGGTGCCGTCCTGCACGGTGTAGCTGTTGGGGGAGAAGGCAAAGGTAAAGCTGACGGAGAAGTAGAGAAACCCGGTGAGGATGCCCGCCAGCACAAAGACCAGCTTCATGGTCTTTGTCCCGGCGCTGACAAAGGTCTTGCAGAGAAAGCGGACAAACAGCCCCAGGTAGATGCCCATGAACAGCTCTTTATAAAAGTAGAGATTGCACAGGGACAGCACCCCCGAGACAGCGGCCGCCGCCCCCATGAGGTAGAGGCTGCGCACGGCGCTGGTCTTGCGCTTTGCCTCCATTTCCTGCATCTCTTCCTCGCTCATGTCGGGGTTGTAGTAGGTGACAAACAGGGTGAGTTTGCCGGTCTGGGTGAGATAGCCCAGGGCGGCCATGGCAACGGCCAACAAAATGGGTAGCACGGGTTGTCCTCCTTGCAGGGCGGGCCTGGCCGCCTGTGTTTTTTCGATAACTTTTAGTCTATCACAGACGACCCAAAAAAGCCAGAAGCATTTTTTGAATGCTGTTAATTTTCTGTCAATGACCGTCATATTCGTCGTTTGCTACAATGTGAAACGACTATAATTATGCAAATTCACCTAATAAAACGGCGTTTTCAAGTTGAAATCTCACCTTTTCTTCGCTATAATGGTAAACAGGGAAAGTTGTTTTTTTACAACCAAAACCGCACTTTAGAAAGGGGCATATCACCTATGACGAACAACAAGAATGTCTTGAACTGGGTCGACGAGATGGTCGCGCTGTGCAAGCCGGACAAGGTTGTCTGGATCGACGGCAGCAAGGAGCAGCTCGAAGAGATCCGCGCGCTGAGCGTCTCCACCGGCGAGATGGTCAAGCTCAACGAGGAAAAACTCCCCGGTTGCTATATTCACCGCACCGCTGAAAACGACGTGGCCCGTGTCGAGGGCCGCACCTTCATCTGCACCCGCAACAAAGAGGATGCCGGTCCGACCAACAACTGGGAGGACCCGAAGGTCATGTACGAGAAGCTGGGCGCCATGTTTGACGGCGTCATGAAGGGCCGCACCATGTATGTCATCCCCTACTGCATGGGCCCCGTCGGCTCCAAGCTGTCCAAAGTCGGCGTCGAGCTGACCGACTCCACCTACGTGGTGCTGAACATGGCCATCATGACCCGCATGGGTCAGGCCGCCTGGGATCACCTGGGCGACGAGTCCAACGACTTTGTCCGCGGCCTGCACTCCAAAGCCGACATCGACGAGGAGAAGCGCTACATCGTCCACTTCCCCGAGGACAACACCATCTGGTCCATCAACTCCGGCTACGGCGGAAACGTGCTGCTGGGCAAAAAGTGCTTTGCTCTGCGCATCGCCTCCTTCCAGGGCAAAAACGAGGGCTGGATGGCCGAGCACATGCTCATTTTGGGCCTTGAGAACCCCCAGGGCGAGGTCAAGTACGTGACCGCCGCCTTCCCCTCTGCCTGCGGCAAGACCAACCTGGCCATGCTCATCCCCCCCGAGATCTACCAGCAGAAGGGCTACAAAGTCTGGACTGTCGGCGACGACATCGCCTGGATGCGCATCGGTGACGACGGCCGCCTGTGGGCCATCAACCCGGAGAACGGCTTCTTCGGTGTCGCCCCCGGCACAAACATGAAATCCAACCCCAACGCCCTGATCTCCACCCAGAAAGACACCATCTTCACCAACGTGGTGCACAACCTGGACGAGAACACCGTCTGGTGGGAGGGCCTGGACAAGAACCCGCCGAAAAACGCCCTGGACTGGAAGGGCAACAAGTGGGATCCTGAAAGCGGCGTCAAGGGCGCACACCCCAACAGCCGTTTCACCGCTCCCGCCATCAACTGCCCCTGCATCAGCTCTGAGTTCGACAACCCCGAGGGCGTGCCGGTGACCGCCATCGTCTTCGGCGGCCGCCGCGCCAAGACCGCTCCCCTGGTCTACCAGGCCAGAGATTGGGAGCACGGTGTCTTCGTCGGCTCCATCATGGCCTCTGAGACCACTGCCGCCGCCACCGGCGCTGTCGGCGTGGTCCGCCGCGACCCCATGGCCATGCTCCCCTTCTGCGGCTACCACATGGGCGACTACTTTGCCCACTGGCTGGAGATGGGCAAGAAGCTGGGCGACAAGGCCCCCAAGATCTTCAACGTCAACTGGTTCCGCACCGACGACGAAGGCCACTTTATCTGGCCCGGGTTCGGCGACAACATGCGGGTGCTGGAGTGGATCATCAACCGCTGCGACGGCAAGGCCGACGCCGTTGAGACCCCCATCGGCTACGAGCCCAAGCCCGAGGACATCAACCTCGAGGGCCTGGACATCGACCTGGAGACCCTGAAGGGCCTGCTGAGCGTGGATGTGGACCTCTGGAAAGAGGAGGCCAAGGGCATTCACGAGTTCTACGGCAAGTTCGGCGATCACCTGCCCAAGGAGCTGGCTCACCAGCTGGAGATCCTGGAGGAGAACCTGAACAAGTAACCTTCCCCTTTCGTGCGACAAAGGGCCTGCGCAACATTGCGCAGGCCCTTTTTGCATCCCCCGCCTCTCAAAAGGGTACGGGAACGCGCCAAACGCGCCCGGCGGGCTTTTACCGCCGGGCGCGTTTGACCTGTGGGCGCGGGTCCCTAGTGGCCCCGGTGTTTCTCCCGCCGCTTTTCCTGGCGCAGGGCAAACTGCCGCTCCCGCTCGGCCTCCCGCTGCTGGCGGGTAAAGGTGCGGCGCTCTTTCTTACCCGCTTCCCGCTGCAGTTGCAGCGCCTGCTGGGCCTTGGTGCCGTTCCCCCGCCCTTCCAGCGCGCGGCGGATGACCCGCTGCATCCGCTTGGGGTTCACCCGTCTGTCACCCGCTGGGTCCTCCCCCGCGACCGGGGGGCTGAAGCGCAGCCGGTCCCACCCCGCGAGCATCCGCTCGTAGACCTGGTAGTCTTTGGGCTCGGCGCCGAAGGTGATCTTGCAGACCTCCACCCGGCCGTCCTCCCACCGCTCGTAGAGCCCGACCCAGAACGGGTCCTCAAAGTACACGGTCAGTTTCGCCCTTGTCTGTACCACAGACGATCCCTCCTTTAAAGAGAATATCCTGCGGGGCGCCTGTCGGCGCACCCAGCGGAGAAGGGACAACCAAAGGAGGCAGGTTACTGACGGCTTGCGCCGCGCCTGGACTACCCGACCAGGCCGTGTTTTTATCCCCGCAAGGCCATTCTACACCCTTTTAGGGGGGAGTCAAGGGCAAACAGGAGCGCCCCGACTGCTATCCGTCGGGGCGCTCCTGTTTGTTTTCGTGTGGCGGGTCAATCGGCCTTCTGGGGCTGGGGTGCGGGCTCTCCCTGCGGAGAAGCCGCCCCCTCTCGGGGCATGGCGGCGATCTGCGCGTTTAACTGCCGGAAGAAGAGGAGGACGATCGGCACGCAGGCCAGGGCGGTCACCAGGTCGGCGATGGGCTGGCTGCACTGCACCCCCAGCACCCCGATGAGGGAGGGCAGGGTGTAGATGAGGGGGAGGAAGAACAGCCCCTGCCGGGCCACCGAGATGAAGGTGGCCTGCCGGGGTTTGCCCAGGGACTGAAAGAGCATGTTGCTGATGACGATGAAGGAGTGCAGGGGCAGGCTGCAGCACTGCAGGCGAAAGGCCAGGGCGCCGATGGCGATGACCACGGGGTCGTCCCGGCGGAAGACGGCCATGATTTTGGGGGCGAGGGCAAAGCCCGCTGCCGAGAGGACCAGCAGCCCGCAGAAGCCCACCTTCAGGCAGAAGAGGTAGGCCTTTTTCACCCGGTCATAGCGGCCTGCGCCGTAGTTGTAGCCGCAGACCGGCTGAAAGCCCTGCCCAAAGCCCAGCATGGCCGAGAGGATGAACATGAACACCCGCCCCACCACCGACATGGCGGCCACCGCCGGGTCGCCGTAGGCCCGCGCCGCCACATTCAGGGAGATGGAGGCAAAGGAGGCCAGCGCCTGCCGGAAGAAAGAGGGCATGCCGGTGACCACGATTTTTGGGTAGAGGTCCCAGCGCAGGCTCACCTTGCGGATATGGATGCGCACGGTGCTGCGGCGAAAGAGGTAGTTGGAGAGAAGGATGCAAAAGCTGATGCACTGGCTGAGCAGGGTGGCGATGGCCGCCCCCGAGATGCCCATGTCGAAGACAAAGATGAAGAGGGGGTCCAGGGCGATGTTGAGCACCCCGCCGGTGGCGATCCCCACCATCGAGAGGACCGCCTTCCCCTCGGAGCGCAGGTCGTTGTTCATCACAAAGGAGGCGCACATGATGGGCGCGCCGAAGAGGATGTAGCGGGCGTAGTCCTGCGCGTAGGGCAGAATGGTCTCGGTGGCGCCCAGCAGCCGCATCAGGTTTTTCATGGACAGAAGGCCGATGACCGTGATGCAGAGCCCCAGGAGCAGGGCGGTAAAAAAGGCGGTGGAGGCCACCCGGTCGGCCTCGTCCTTCTTCTCCTGCCCCAGCAGGCGGGAGATGTTGCTCCCCGAGCCCATGCCCAGAGTAAAGCCCACTGCCTGGATGATCGCCATCAGGGAGAACACCACCCCGACGGCGCCGGTGGCGCTGGTGCCCAGTTGGCTGACAAAAAAGGTGTCCGCCATGTTGTAGATGGAGGTCACCAGCATGCTGATGATGGTGGGGACGGCCAGTTTGCCGATGAGCCGTCCCACCGGTTCGGTGGTCATCTTGAGGAGTTGGGCGCGGTCCTCGGTCGCGCCGGAAGGTTCGCTTGCCATGGGTCCATCACCTGTCTTTCTCGCTGTAACGTATTGTTCACATGTATTATAAGACCCCGTTTTTCAAATGTAAAGCGCCCTCCTCCCCTGTTTTTGCGCAAAAAGAGAAGGGGGACGGCCGTCCCCCTTCTCTCTTTTGGCTCTCTGTCTGTCCGCTCCCTAGCGGGCGCTGGCCTTCCGCTTCTTCAGCACCACCAGGGCCGCCGCGCCGAGGGCGGCTGCCAGGCCGGCCCCCAGCAGGATAGCGCTGTCGCCGGTGGTGGGGGTGTCGGCCTTCTCCCCCTCGCCGGGCTGCTCCTCCGGGGTGTCGCCGGGCTCCTCCTCGTCCGGCGGGGTGGTCTGGGAACCGGTGGCGGGGATCTCCACCGCCGCCCGGGCATAGCCGCAGACGCTGCACACCTCGTGCTTGTTGCCGGCCTCGGTCTCGGTGGCCTCTTTGTCGAGCACCCAGACAAAGGTGTGGGCGGCGCGCTCGCTCTCGGCGCCGCACTCGCAGCTCTTCCAGTGCTCGGCCTCATCGCTCTGCCAACTGCCGTACTGGTGGCTGTGCTCTACAAACTGGCCGTTCTCGGGGTCCAGCAGCAGGCCGCCGTTTTCCGGGTTGACAATGGCCTCGCTGGGCTTGGTGGTGGCCAGTTCCAGGTAGACAAAGGGCTTTTCCTCCGCCGCCTTGCTCTCGTAGCTGACCGCCGCGCCCTCGGCGAAGGTGAGGGTGGCTTTGCCGTATCTGTCGTCCAGGTTCACGCCGTACCAGGAGTGTTCCCCGGTCACGGCCCGGAAGGTCCCCTCAATGGTCACGTTGGAACTGTTGTTGACCAGCGGCGCCCCCGTCTTGGCGGCGCTGTGGTCCAGCTCCACATTGCGCAGGGTCACCCCGTCGGCGCCCCAGATGTCCAGGGCGTGTTTGTTGGCCGCGGTGGCCACCAGCTGCAGATCCTCCAGGGTCACGCCGTCGGCCTCCACCTTCACGAGGTTGATCTGGCCGTGGCTCCCCATCTGGAAATTGTCGGCCGCGGTGATGGTGTGACCGCTGCCGCGGATGCTCACCCCGTCGGCACGGAGGTAGACCATCTCGCTCACGGCGATGTCCTCAGTCAGCTCCACGGTGGTGCCGGGGCGCAGGTTGTCCGAAATCTGCTTGACAAAGTTCGACTTGTTGTCGACCTTGATGGTCAGCCCCTCCAGGGACACCTTGTCCCCGCTCACGCCGGGGTTCCAGGCGTAGCCGTACACCTCGTCGGAATAGCCCGCATAGGTGTTGTCGGCAAAGTCCTGGGTCACGTTTTTCACCGTCACCGAGCCCGAGGTGACCGACTTGGCGCTGATCCAGGAAGCCATCTCCACCCCTTCGATGACGGTGTTGCCCGCATCGGCGCTGCTGATGTAGATGGAGCCGCTGCTGACAGAGCCGTCGGAGGCTTGGAGCGTGCCCAACACAATGTCTTTCAGGGTCAGGTCCTTGCCGCCCATCAGCTCGATGGCCTTGTTGCACTGGCCGTCGTAAAAGCTGTTGGGGTTCCCCTTGAGGGTCAGGTTCTCCAGGGTGACGCCGTCGCCGCCGACGGTGACGAAGTTCTGCCCGGCCCAGTTGCCGGTGGCGGGGTCGTACGAGCTGATGATCGAGACCTCGCCCTCGCCGCGGATGCTCAAATCATTGGCAAAGAGGGGGAACACAAACCCCTTCTCCACCCCATTGATGTTTGCCACAACGTCCAGACAGTCGTCTCCCAGGTCGTAAAGACCCGCTTCCAGCACCCAGGTCTGCCCGTCTTTCTGGTTGTGGATGGCCTCCACCAGCTCCTGCGAGCTGGAGATGCGGACCGTCTCCTCCCCTTTGGCCAGGGTCTGGGCGGGGACCGCTGCCACCACCAGTCCCAGGCTCAACAGGACCGACAGCACTCTCTTCATCTTCATGGTTTCCCTCCTGTAAAATGAGTTTGTTGGCGGGGGCAGCCGCAGTGGCCGCTCCCTGCTAAAAAGGTGTAGGTTGTCGTTCGCCCCGCCGTTTTGGCTGAAACAAACAAAAAAACCAACCTGTGACGAACACAAGTTGGCATACAAAAATAAACAAAATACATTTATATTCAGAACGAAAACTTACACTTTTGCACAATCACCATACCTCTTTTTGAAGATTTTGTCAAGATAAATGGACAAATATTCCTCTATCACCAAATGGTTCCTTCCCCGTCCCTCCGTGCGCCGCTGCCGGTATTTCCCCCTTGTCCCCCTCTCCCCCCTCTGGTATACTTGTAAAAAACCATCTCTTTTATAAAGGAGGGCGAGCGCCGTGCCGGTCTTTTTTTGGTGGTATCTGGCCGCCGTCAATCTGGCGGCCCTCTTTGCCTGCCTGGCGGACAAGCGCGCCGCCGTCAAGGGCCGCTGGCGCATCTCCGAGCGGTCGCTGCTCACCCTCTGCGCGCTGGGGGGCGGGCCCGGCTTCTATTTGGGGATGCACTGGTTTCACCACAAGACCCGCCACAGAAAGTTCACCTGGGGGGTCCCGGCCCTCTGTCTGCTCTGGCTGGCGGGGATGGCCGCCTGGCTGTGGCTGGGCCGGGCGTAAAGGGGGGAGGGCGATGCCGCCCTCTTTTTTTCTGTCCTTTTTGGATTTAAGGATTCTTTAATATCTTTTGCCCTATACTCGGTCTTACCGAGAGCAGAAAGGGGCTTTTTCATGTACCTGCACATCTTAAAAAAGGACCTGCGGCGCAAAAAGACCATGAACGCCATCCTCCTCGTCTTCATCGCCCTGGCGGCGACCTTCATCGCCAGCAGCGCCGGCAACTTGATCGCCATCTCCACCGCCCTGGACAGCTATTTTGACAGGGCCGGTCTGGGGGATTTTACAGTCGTCACCGCCAACAACGGCGGGAATGACGGCGAGTTGATCGACTTTTTAAACGAGAGCGAACTGGTGGAGAGCTGGGGCCGCAGCGAGCACCTCTACCTGGGGCAAAACCTCTGGCGAAACGGCGAGGCGCTGGAACTGCAAAACACCGGCTTCCTCAGCTCCCTCGACGCCCAGCTGACCTTTTTCGACAGCGGCGATCGCCCCCTCACCGCCATCGAGGACGGGACCATCTACCTCCCCCTCAAGGTGATGGAGGACGCCGGTCTGGTCCGGGGCGACACCATCACCCTGCGCACCGGGGCGCTGGAGATGGATTTCACCGTCGCCGGCAACGTCAAAGACGCCTTTCTCGGCTCTTCCATGATGGGTTCCTCCCGGCTGCTCATCAGCCAGGGCGACTACCAGACCCTTGCCCGGGAGGGCGACTGGGACAACCAGACCGGCGCCATCTACTCGGTCAAAACCGGCGACGCCCCGGCGCTGCAGCGGGCGTACAACCGCCTGGGCTTTCCCGCGGTGGTGGCCTGCGACCGCTCCCTGGTGGCCACCACCTATGTCATGGACACGGTGGTCGCCGCGGCCCTCTTGGCCGTCAGCGCCTGCCTCATCCTCATCTCCCTGGTCATCCTCCGCTTCACCATCACCTTCACCCTGGAGGAGGAGTACCGCGAAATCGGCATCATGAAGGCCATCGGCATCCCCGCCCGCAAGATCCGCGGCCTCTACCTGGTCAAATATCTGGCCATCGCCCTGGCGGGGGCGACCGCCGGCTTCTTCGCCAGCATCCCCTTCGGCAACCTCTTTTTGGAGCGGGTGGGCAAAAACATCGTCCTTCCCGCCGCCGGGGGCGGCAGGGTCCTCCTCCACCTGCTCTGCTGTGTCCTCATTGTGGCGGTGGTCGTCTCCTTCTGCTCCCTCTGCACCCGGCGCATCGGCTCCCTCTCCCCCATCGACGCCATCCGCAGCGGGAAGAGCGGCGAGCGGTTCCACCGCAAGGGGGCGCTGCGCCTCTCCCGCGGGCGGATGCCGGTCCTCCCCTTTCTGGCTCTGGGAGACATCCTCAGCGGCTTTCGCCGCTTTGCGGCCCTGCTGGTCACCTTCACCATCGGCATCGTCCTCATCATCGTGCCGGTGAACACCGTCAACACGCTGGGCAGCGGCCATCTCATCGACCTGTTCGGGATGGTCGAGA
Source organism: Bittarella massiliensis (ex Durand et al. 2017) (assembly GCF_009876955.1). Taxonomy (NCBI): domain Bacteria; kingdom Bacillati; phylum Bacillota; class Clostridia; order Eubacteriales; family Oscillospiraceae; genus Bittarella (ex Durand et al. 2017); species Bittarella massiliensis (ex Durand et al. 2017). The sequence goes on from NZ_WWVY01000002.1 coordinate 308,595, forward strand.
GCGACCTCTACCTAAACAGCGACGAGCGCACCATGGAGTTTTTGGTCCCCGGCGGACGGGAGAAGCTGCGCGCCCACCTGCGCCAGACCGAGGAGACGCTGGCCCAGGAGGGGATGTCCGCCGACTGCTGGGCCGAGACCATCTTTCGCTTTCGCATCTCCCTGGGGGAGGAGAGCACCTCCGCCTTTGCCATTCAGGGCACCGGCGTCGACGCCGGCCGCTACACCTATTCCAGTGGCAGCGCCCCCGCCGGGCCCGGCGAGGTGGCCCTCACCCACATCACTGCCGACGCCGTCGGCGCCCAGATCGGCGACCGGGTCAAAATCAAGATCGGCGGGGAGGAGAAGTCCTTCCTGGTCACCGCCATCTACCAGTCGATGAACAATCTGGGCGAGGGCATCCGCTTCTCGGAAAAGGAGGATCTCGACTACCACTACGGGTTCGGCGGCTTTGCCACCCAGGTGGCCTTTCGCGACCACCCCGGCGAGGGGGAGATCGCCGCGCGGGCCCAGCGGCTGAAAGAGCTCTTCCCGCGCGAGCGCATCTACACCGGGGCCGGATACGTCAGCTATATGATCGGGGACACCGCCGAGCAGGTCGACCAGGTCAAGCAGCTGATCGTGGCGGTCATCCTCGCCATCAACGCCCTGGTGGCCCTGCTGATGATGAAGAGCTTTCTCACCCGGGAAAAGGGCGAGATCGGGATGCTCAAGAGCATCGGCTTTCGGGACGAGGCCATCCTCGCCTGGCAGGTGCTGCGCATCGGCATCATCCTGGCGGCGGCCACCCTGTTGGGGGCGGCCCTCTCGGGGCCCATTGCCCAGCTCTCGGCGGCCAAGGCCTTTGAGATGATGGGGGCCAGCCACATCGAGTTCGTCGTCCACCCGCTGGAGGTCTACCTGCTCTACCCTCTGCTGGTGCTGGCCGTCACCCTGACCGTCAGCGCCCTGGCGGCCCTCCCCATCCGCCGCATCTCCCCCCGCGAGACCAACAACATTGAATAAAAGGAGCGAATGACCATGGCTACTGCGCTGCAAACCAAAGACCTCTGCAAGACCTATATTGTCAACAAGCGGCAGAACAACGTCCTCAAAAACGTCGACCTCACCGTGGAGGAAGGGGAGATGGTGGCAGTGATGGGCCCCTCGGGCTCGGGCAAGTCCACCCTCCTCTACGCCGTCTCGGGGATGGACCGGATCACCGCCGGCAGCGTCTCCTTTTTCGGGCGGGAGCTGGCGGGGATGCGCCCCCGGGAGCTGGCCGACACCCGGCTCGAGGAGATGGGCTTCATCTTCCAGCAGATGTACATGCTCAAAAATCTGACGGTGCTGGACAACATCATCCTCCCCGCCTGCCAGTCCAAGGAGCAGCGGGCCCCCCGGCGGGAGATCGTGGCCCGCGGGGAGGGGCTGATGCGCAAACTGGGCATTGTCGAGACCGCCGACAGCGACATCAGCGAGGTCTCGGGGGGGCAGTTGCAGCGCGCCTGCATCTGCCGCAGCCTCATCAACCGGCCGAAGATGATCTTTGCCGACGAGCCCACCGGCGCCCTCAACCGCGCCGCCTCGGACGGGGTGATGGAGAAGTTGGAGGAGATCAACCGGGAGGGGACCACCCTCCTGCTGGTGACCCACGACGTGAAGGTGGCCTCCCGCTGCGGCCGAGTGGTCTACCTCGTTGATGGAAACATCAAAGGGGAGTATACTTTTGAGGAGAGCCTGCCCCGCGCCAGAGAGCGGGCGCTGAGCAACTGGCTCATCGAGATGGGCTGGTAAAACCCCGCAGAAGAGAGGAGGGCGCGCCGTGATCGACGTGTTGGTGGTGGAGGACAACCGGGAGCTGGGGGAACTGCTCTGCGACTTTTTAAAGGCCGAGGGCTACCAAACCGCCCTCGCCTCCACCGGGGAGGAGGGGCTGGCCCTGGCCCACCGGGAGGGGGCCAGGCTGGTGGTGCTGGACGTCATGCTCCCGGGGATGGACGGCCTTGCCGTCTGCCGCGCCCTGCGACAGGAGGGGGACCTGCCCATCCTGGTGGTGAGCGCCCGGTCGGAAAAGGAGGACAAACTGGCCGGGCTGCGCCTGGGGGCGGACGACTACATCGAAAAGCCCTACGACGTGGACATCCTCCTGGCCAAGATCCGGGGCATCTTTCAGCGGCGGTACGAGCGCACCGCCCTGCGCGACGGCGACCTCGCCCTGGACCGGCAGCGCCGCGCCGCCACCCTGGCGGGAAGGCCCCTGGCCCTCACCGCCAAGGAGTTCGACCTCCTCTGGCTGCTGGTGGAGCACCGCGGCAAATCCCTGCGCAAGGAGTGGATCTTTGACCGCATCTGGGGAACAGACAGCTTCAGCGAGCCCCAGACCCTGACGGTGCACATCCAGTGGCCGCGCCAAAAAATCGAGCGCGACCCCAAACACCCCGCCCGCATCCTGACGGTCTGGGGGGTGGGCTACCGCTTTGAGGGGGAAGCCGATGAAGCGCTTTAGCCGCCTGTTTTTCGCCGTTGCCCTGGGGTTGGCCGCCCTCATTCTGGGCGTCAACCTGGTCTTCCTCCTCCCCGCCCGGGAGGGGGCGGCGGGGCGCGCCCCCACCAGGTGGAGATCAGCCGGCTGGCGCGGGCGATCACCGCCGGGGGCGAGGGGGCCATCGACCTCACAGACTGCCGCTACGTCACCCGGGTGACCCCCCTGCTGCCCGGAGAGGACGCGTCCGCCTTCTTTGCCGGCGAAAACCTGGACGCGGCCGTCCGCCAGATCGGCGACACCTGCTACCGCTTCGACTACCGCCTCCCCACTGGCGGCGACAGCACCCTCTTTTGGGCCGCCAACGGGGGGATGATCGCCATGGCGGTCCTGGTGCTGTCCCTCCTTTTTGTCGTCTGGCGGCTCGTTTTGCGGCCCTTTGAGCGGCTGCGCGAACTGCCCTTTGAGCTGGCCAAGGGCAATCTGTCGGCCCCCCTGCCCGAGAGCCGGGGCCGCCTCTTCGGGCGCTTTCTCTGGGGGCTGGACCTGCTGCGGGAGGAGCTGGAGCGGCGGCGGGCGGCGGAACTCTCCCTGCAGCGGGAGAAAAAGTCCCTCCTCCTCTCCCTCTCCCACGACATCAAGACCCCTTTGAGCGCCATCAAGCTCTACGCCAAGGCCCTGCGCCAGGACCTCTACGGGCCGGAGCGGCGGGGGGAAATCGCCGGGCGCATCGGCCAAAAGGCGGACGAGATCGAGTCCTTTGTCTCCCAGCTAGTCACCGCCTCCAGCGAAAACCTGCTGCAGTTGGAGGTGCGTTCAGGCGAGTTCTACCTCCGCCAACTCGTCGGCGCGCTCACCGCCTACTACCCGGACAAGCTGGCCCTGCAAAAGACCGACTTTCGGGTGGGCCCCTGGAGCGACTGCCTTTTGAAAGGGGACCTGGACCGGGCGGTGGAGGTGGTGCAGAACCTGCTGGAAAACGCCATCAAGTACGGGGACGGCGGTTGGGTCGCCCTCTCCTTTGATTGGGAGGAGGACTGTCTCCTTCTCACCGTAAAAAACAGCGGCTCCCCCCTGCCCGAGGGGGAGTTGCCCTATCTCTTCGACAGCTTCTGGCGGGGCTCCAACGCCGCAGACCAGCCCGGCAGCGGGCTGGGGCTGGCCATCTGCCGCCAGCTGATGGCGAAGATGGACGGCGAGCTCTTCGCCCAGGTGGGGGAGGGGGAGATGGCCTTTACCGCCGTCTTTCGCAAGCCTGGCGGGTAAGTCCCCCTCCCGGCCCGATTAGCTCCCCTCTCCCCTTCGCGGCAAAAGACTTCTGCGCAAACAAAGCCAGGGGGCGAGACCCGGTGCACCGGGTCTCGCCCCCTGGCTTTGTCCCTTCGATCTGCCATCTACCCCGCGGCGATGGGGCGGCACTCCAGGTAAAACCGCTTGTCCCACGCCTCGCCCATGGAAAAGGTCTTGCGGGGAAGGGCGCCGTCCGCCGCCACGGCGGGGAAGAGCGACTCCTTCTCCATCCCCTCCAGCAAAAAGCCGACACACCCCTCGTCTCGGGCCAGACGGCGGACCACCTCCGCCCCGTGGATGTAGTCCACCCGGCCCCCCTCTCGGGCCAGATACCCGTCCAAAAAGGCCTGCAGGGTGCCCACCGACAGGTTGGCCAGCTGTCTGCCAAAGGCAAAGCGCTCCTCCCGCTCTCCCAGGCAGAGGGTGACGCCCTGGCCCCCATCGCCGGGGGCGGCGGCTAGCTCTTCCCGCAGGGCGGCCAGCAGTTTTTCGTCGTCGACATCGAACACCACCCGGTGGATGGGCTCAAAATCCAGGGCCGGGTCGTGGAGGTTGACCACCTCCGCCAGGGCGTAGCGGGCCGGATGCATCGCCGCCTCCCCGGCGGGCAGGGACCGTTTGATCTCCTCGTAATGGGCCTTGGCAGCCGCCAGAGAGTGGTTGCCGTCCCCCACGGCAAAGAGGAAGGGGGATTTCAGCGACAGGGCCCGCAGGGCGCCCATCACCCGCACCGCCTCGTCGTCATCGCAGAGGAAACCCTGCAGGTGGCCGCTGTCCTCCATCAAATCGAAGTCGTAGACCTGGCTCAAGTCCCCCAGCCGCCGGGCCGTGGGCTCGATCACCGTCCCCTCCGGGTCGTCCACCAGCAGCATGATGTGGGGACATTCCAGCAGGGCTTGCCGCCGCACCGCCACCCGCGGGGGGATGCGCTCGAGCACCGTGCCCTCGGTGGCCCGCACCGGGCACTGTGCGCCGGGGCGGTAGTCGTACTGCTCCAGATCCAAAAGCCCCACCAGTCCCTGGCGCACCCGGCCGGAGCGCAGGGTGCGGCGCAGGTAGACAAAGCCGGTGGCGGCCCGAAAGACCCCCTCCTCCACGTACCGGCGCATGGCGGCGGCCGTGGCGGCCACCCGCTCCCCCTCCTGCGGGGTGCCCAGGTAGCACTCGGGGACGATCATCCGCAGGGCCGAGGGGGCATCCCCCACCCGCTTTTCCACCCGCTGCCAGTAGTCGGGCTGGGCGGTGTACTGGTCACAGGCCACCACGCTCCACTTCTCCATCTCCTCCACAAGGGGGAAATAGATGTCCCCCGGGTAAAATCCCAATCCAGCCACAGCTGCCGCTCCTCTCTCTTTCTTCTATCTCTTTTTGAGGCGGATCTCCCCGCTGGAGAGCGCCTGCACCTCCCCGCCCGTTTGCAGCAGGGCGCGGCCCTCGCCGTCGACCCCCCCAAAGACCGCCCGGTACCGCTCGCTCCCCCGCGCGACCTCCACCGTCTCCCCGACCCAGAGGAGCCGGGCGCGGTACTCTTCCAGTAGCGACTGGCTCCCCTCCCCTTGCAGCAGCTGGTCAAAGGCCCCTTCCAGCCGCTGCAAAAGGGCGGCCAGCAGGGCCGCCCGCGCCGGAGAGGGGCCGCCCAGCGCCTCTTCCAGGGAGACGATTTCCCCCCGGAGCTCCGACGGGCAGGGGGTGGCGGCGCAGTTGAGCCCCGCGCCGCAGACGGCGTATTCCAGTTCGCCGCTCTCCCCCACCAGGGAGCACTCGGTGAGGATGCCGCCCAGCTTCCTTCCCCCCCAGTAGAGGTCGTTGGGCCACTTGATGTCCACCTGCAGACCGCAGCAGTCGGCGATCCCCTCGCAGATGGCCACCGCAGACGCCAGGGTCAACAGCCGCAGCGCCGAGAGGGGGAGGGGCTGTTGCAGGGCCGCCGAGAAGTAGAGGCCGCCCGGGGGCGAATAGAAACTGCGCCCGCCCCGGCCCCGGCCGCCGGCCTGTTCCCCCGCCACCGCCACCAGCCCGTGGCAGCGTTCGCCCCCAGCAGCCAGCGCCTTGAGGTGGGCACTGGTGGACTCCATTTGGGGCTGGCAACAGAAGGTGCGCCCCAGCCAGCGGGTGGCAAGGTGACGGGCGATCTCCCGCTCGGACAGCACGTCCGGCTCCCCCTCCAGGGCGTAGCCCTCCCCCGTGACCGAGCGGATGGGGTAGCCCTCCTCTTTCAGGGCGACCACCGCCTTCCAGATGGCGGCCCGGGTGACCCCCAATTCCTCGGTGAGGGCGGTGCTGGAGAGAAACTCCCCGCCCTGCCGGCGCAGGGCCTCCAACACCACATAGCGCGTCTGCCTTTTGGCCATCGGCCGCCCCTCCCCTCTCTTTTCAGTCTGTGACGATGATACCATATTTCCGGGGGAATGGAAAGGGAGGGCCGGACCGGCCCTCCCTTTTTCCCTTTACCCCTCTTCCCTCTCCCCCCGTTTTTTGAGGGCCCGCTCCAACTTGCCGAGGGCCTTTTTTTCGATGCGGGAGACGTAGGAGCGGGAGATGCCCAGCAGCTTGGCGACCTCCTTCTGGGTTTTGGGGCGCTGGTTGTTCAGCCCGTAGCGAAGCTTGACGATGATGCGCTCCCGGGGGGTGAGGGCGGTGTTGACCCCCTCGATGAGGGCGGCCGAGCGCAGCCCCAGGTCGATGGTGTCCACAATGTCGGTGGAGTCGGCCACCACGTCCAGGTAGGTCAGGGAGCTGCCGTCCCCGTCGGACTCGATGGTGTCGTTGATGTAGAGGGTCCCCGCCGTCTTCTTCTGGGAGCGAAAATTCATCAGGATCTCGTTCTCGATGCACTTGGCGGCATAGGTGGCAAAACGGATGCCCTTGTCGCAATTGAAGGTGCTCACCGCCTTGATCAGCCCAATGGTGCCGATGGAGACCAGGTCGTCCTGGTCCACCTGCCCGGCGGCATAGTACTTTTTGCAGATGTGGGCCACCAGCCGCAGGTTGTGCTCGATGATGGTGTTGCGCGCCTCCAGGTCGCCGGTGGCGGCAAACTTGTGAAACAGCTCGGTCTCCTCCTCCTTGTCCAGGGGCTTGGGAAAAGTCCCCTGTGAGGAGATGTGGAGCGCAAAGTACAAGAGGTTTGCCAAAACCAGACAAACCAGTGCAGTATACATGAAAAAGCCCCCTCCTGTTCGATGAGATGGCGGCAAACGGGCCGCTTTTCCATCTATATGCGGGGGCGGATTGTCCGTATTTGGCCCACAGGGCAAAAAAAGGAGCCGGGGTGCATACTGCGCCGTCCGACCCCTGTCCAGTCAATACTATTTTTCTACTTTTTCTCCCCCAGTCCGGCGGTGTAGCCCACCGGCACGCAGAAGAGGACCGCCGTATCGGGGTCTGAGAGGTCGCCCACCACCTCGGTGAGCACCCGCTCCACCAGAGGGACCTGCTCGTCCGGCACCACCGTGAAGATGGTGCGGTTTTCCTCCCGGTCGGGGATGTAGAGGTGCAGGCTCTGAAAGAAACGGCCGCCCTCCCGGCCCAGCACCTTGGCCATTCCACTGGACTCGACGACGGTGGCGCCCCGCACCCCCTCCTCTGCCAGACAAAACAGCAGTTCCTCCAACTTTTCAAAGCGGCTGAGAATGATGATCGCCATCTGCACGGTCGTTTCCCCCTTTTTGGTCAGGCGGCCCTCACAGGGCCCGATTGAAGATATAGGTGTCCCGGTACTCGCCGGTCCTGGCCCGGAAGGCCTTGGGCACCCGCCCGATGCAGGTGAAGCCCAGCTTTTCGTAAAGGGCGATGGCCCGCTCGTTGGTCACCACCACCGCGTTGTACTGCAGCCGCAAAAAGCCCGCTTCCCTGGCCCGCTTCAGCGAGTCCTCCACCAGCCGGCGGCCGATTTTCTGCCCTCGGCGGTCGGCCTTGACCGCATAGGAGCAGTTGGCCACATGGCCGCAGCGCCCCTCGCTGTTGGGGTGGAGGATGTAGAGCCCCACCACCCGGCCCCCCTCGTCCAGGGCGCAGACCGTGTCGGTCTGCGCGGCGAAAAAGGCCTGGGCCGAGGCCGCGTCCAGTGGGGTGTCCTGGGGGAAAGAGTCCCCCTGTTCCACCACCTGGTTCCAAATCTCTATCATCTCCGGCAGGTTCTCCGGCCGGTAGCTGCGAAGCGTCAAATCCATTCTCCTCATCCCTTCTCCTACACACTCTTTCCCCTTTAGTTTACTACAACGCTCCCCTTTGTACAACCCTTAGCAGATTTTAAAATCTGTACTTTTTAGCTCCCTCTTGCAGACTCCCCTGCCCAAACACAAAGCGGCCGCGGAGGGAGAAAAACTCCCTCTCCGCGGCCGCCAAAAGGGCAGTGGGAGATGTGCCGCCTTACAGGTTGAGCGGCTCGATGTCGGTGGTGTCCACCTCCTGCCGGGTGGGGATGGAGGGGGCGGCCCCCGGGCGGCCCACGGCGATGGAGGAGGCCTTGGACGCCTTCTCCAAAATCACGTCGATGGAGAGCCCCTCGGCCAAACAGGCCAGGAAGTAGCCGGTGAAGGTGTCGCCGGCAGCGGTGGAGTCCACCCGCTTCACGTCGTAGATGCCGTGGGTGGCCTTGGTCTCGGCGTCTTTGTACATGACGCCGTGTTTGCCCAGGGTCAGCACCACCTTGCAGCCGGGGTACTTTTTCAGCAGCGCGTCACAGATGGCCTCGGGATCCTTCTGGCCGCCGGCGATCTCCTCGCCCTCCACCTCGTTGAGGATGAAGTACTCCACCTTTTCCAGCGGGGCCTTGGTCAGGGCCTCGTTCATGGGCGATGGGTTGAGGACGATGCGCATCCCCTTCTCGGCAGCGCAGTTGATGATGGTATCGGTCAGATTCAGCTCGTTTTGCAGCAGCAGGATGTCCCCAGCCTCAAACTGGTCGATGACCCAGCGGATGTACTCCTCGGTGTTCTGGTGGTTGGAACCGCCAAAGAGGAGGATGCAGTTCTGCCCGCTCTCGTTGACCTGGATGATGGCCCGGCCGGCCGGCGCGTCGATCTTCTTCATCAGGGAGACGTCGACCCCGCTCTCCCGCATGGTCTCCACCAGGAAGTCGGCCCCCTCGCCCACCATGCAGGCGTGATAGACCTCGGCCCCAGCCCGCGCCAGGGCGATGGACTGGTTGAGCCCCTTGCCGCCGCAGTTCTTGGCGTACCCCAGGGTGGACATGGTCTCGCCCGGGCGGACAAAGTGATCTACCTGAAAGACCTCGTCGATGTTGATCGAACCAAAATCCAATATTTTCATAGTACGGCTCCTTTACCCAATCATTGATGATTCTAGTTTACCCGATGCCCCAGGGGATTGCAAGAGAGCAAACTGCCGGATTCCCCGCGCAAAAAATGGGGATAATCACCGGGCCAGCTCCCGCTCCTCGATCGCCTGCCGCAGGGTCTTTCGCTCCGGGTGACCGTTGTCGAAGGTCTCGTCCCCGCAGATGGCGCGCGGGCGCATCCGCTCCACATTTTGGCAGAAGGCGGCGATCATCTCCACCGCCTCGTCCCGGGCGCGCTCCATCAGCTCGGGCACGCTCTCCCGGCTCTTTTCCACCGGGCGCTGCAGGTTGCACCAGCGCCGATGCCGCAGGTTGAGGCAGTCCCAGTCGGCCCGCTCCTGGCGCATGTAGCCGGAAAAGGCGTACCGGCGGCCGGTGAGCTTGTCCAATCCCAGCCCCACCCTGTGGGAGAAGGCCGCCTTCCCCACAAAGAGGGAGATGAAGAAGTCGTCACAGAGAAAACTCTGCTCCACCTTCTCCACCGAGGTCTTGGCCCCGTAGACTGCGCGCAGCAGATAGCTCAAATAGAGGGCAATGGCCTTGGTCACATGGGGGGCGAACATCGACTGGGGGATGGCGTACTCCCGCACGCTGCGGCCGGTGAGGCGGCGGTAGAGGGCGGTGTCGATGTCCGACTCGATGCGGTTGTGGGCGCCGGAACTGACCCGCGGGTCCTCCTGAAAGGCCACCTGCACGCAGTAAACGTAGGGGTGGCAGGTCTTGTCCAGGGCGTAGTGGCACAAAAAGCCCAGGGCGTATGCCAGCTGTGCCTCGAAGAAGAGACCCTGCCGGGTGCGGATGAGGTAGCGCTGCATGGCGGCAAAGTTCTCCTTCACCTTTTTGTGGTGCATCACCGAGCCCCAGAGGGGGAGCACAGTGGAAATTTTATTGAAAAAGAGGATGTCCGGCCCCTGGGCCCCCCACAAAAAGGCGTCGTAATTGCGGCGGACAGCCGTTTTGGCCTGCCCCTCGGGCAGGGCGTGAAACACCTGGTCGGCAAAGAGGTGATGGGTGACAAATGCGGGCATGAGCGCGTTCCTCCTCGTTGGGCGGCAGCTTGTCGGGGCGCCTTTGCACTGCCGCGCCGTCTCGCCCTCTCCCCGAGGGCGGAAAATAGTGCCCGCCCTTTCGCGGGCAATTGACTACGGTACTATCATACCAAAAAAGGGGCCGCCAATAAACCCGCGGGGGAAGAAGATTTCAAAAATCACAAATTCTTTCTACCGGGCCGCAAGTGTCCGGCCTGCTCTGTGCTGCAACAGCGGAAAAGGAGGATAGATGGAAGATCTCGCCGCTGTAAGCCTTCCGCATTCGGCCGGCCCCCTTCTTTCCCCCTCCCACTTTGTGCCATAGAGGGCGAGGAGAGAGTCACGCCGCTAGAGGCCCTTCCACATATGGCCGTCTCTTTCTGCCAACCCTCCACTCTGCTCCGCAGACGGCAGGGAAAAAAGCGGAGAGTTCCGCCACAATAAGCCTCCCGCACCCGGCCGCTCCCTCCCCCGCCCCTCCTTTTGTCCCCTCAGACAAAACAGCCCCGGGCCTTTTGCCGACAAAAAACGGGGGGAAGCCATTCGGCCTCCCCCCGTTTTGCGCATTTATTTAGCCGATGGCCTTGTTGTCAAAGCCCACCACGGTGACCACATTGTCCACCTTGCCGGAGAAGGTGACCTCCACCGCGTCGCCTGCGCTGGTGAGGGCCAGCTCCTCGCTGACATTGGCGGAGCTGATGTACATCGTCCCCGCGCTGGTGTCCAGCAGGAACTTGTAGGTGGTCTGCCCGTCCTTCACCTCAGAGGCGATGCGGGTGACGGTGCCGGAGACCTTCTCCTCCTGGGTCGTCTCGTCCCCCTTCAAGTCCTCGGACCCGGCGGCGGTGAGGCCGCTGACATAGTCCTTCTGGGCCGCGGAGATGGTCTCGCCCACGCCGACGATCTGGTAGTTTTTCACCGAGACGAAGGCGTATTGCTTGATCAGCCCCTCGTTGTCCTTGAGGGTCATGAAATAGGTGGGGGTGTTGTTGATGTTGATGATCAGCGGAAAGGAGGCGTAATAGCCGTACTGCTGCACCTTGCCGGCAGCCGATTTCTGGGCCGCCTCCTCGGTGGCGCCGCCGCCCAGGTTGTACTGGTAGCTCTCCTTGGTGACCATGTCCACCATGATAAAGCCGATGGTGCTGTCGTCCGCCCCCACCGAGGTCAACCCGGTGAAGAGGTAGCAGTTGCCGTCGTTGTAGACGATGATGTGTCCGTCGGAGGCGGTGAACTTGTCTTTGTTGGAGAAGTTGAGGAAGCCGCGGACGTATTCGCCCCGGTTGTTGATCTGGTTGAGGACGAAGCTCTCGGGCTGCACCCGGTCCACCCACTCGGGCACGTCGGCCAAATCGTAGTGGTGGGACTCGCCGGTGGTGGCGTTGACCAGGATGGCGCCGGTGGCCTCGGGCAGGGCGAAGCCCCGCAGGTTTTTATAGGTGGTGATGACCCAGAAGGGGTTGCCGTCGTCGTCCAGCTCGAAGGAGTAGTCGGTCATCCCGGTGAAGAGGCCGCCGCCGAAGAAGCGGGTGTGCCGCTCCAGGTCGTCAAAGAGGTAGCAGTCGGGCTGGTACTTGATCTTGTGCCCCTCCACCAACTGCACATCCTGGGTGTCGGTGGCCGAGACGATGATGTAGCCGGGAGTGCCGTCCAGGTTGGACAGCCATTTGAACAGCCCCGAGTGCTGCAGGGGCACCGCCCAGATCAGCTTGCCGTTCACCTGCTGGATGGTGGGGGTGCCAATGTGGGTCTGGCTGCCGAGGGAGGGGTTCTCGCCCAGCTTCTTCTCGGCCAGCTTCTTGGCCAGCTCCTTGTCCACGATGGGGATGTTCGCCAGATCCATGGGCTGGATGTCGTCGGTGAACTCGCCCACGATCGGCTCGGTCATCTGGTTTTTGTAGGCGTTGACGTTGAAGATGACGCTGGAGGCGATGGTGACCACGATCAGAAAAGCCCAGACCGCAATCAGCAGCCATTTGGCCCACTTGGGGAACTTCTGGTTGTCGCCGAACTGCACGTTGACCCGGGGGCTGTTTTCATCCCGCACAAAGTGCATTCCGCCCAGCTTCAAAACACCCCAGGCGCCCACGTAGAGGGTGATGACCACCGCGTAAAACAGGGCGCTGCCCTGGTAGAGGGGGTTTAGGTTGACGTTGTTGATGAGGACGTAGAGGATCACCAGCAGGGTGATGCCGGCATACGTCCACACCTTGTGTTTGGTTTTGACCATGATTTACCTCGCTTTTCAAACTCTTTTCTCGCTCTGTTATCTACTATACGGGAGCGGAGAGGGCAGGTGTGAACAATCTGTAAATTGTCCCCTTTTCAGCCCTTTTCTTCATGCCATTTTTATGCCCGCCCCGCCCTATTTGTAGTACATGTACAGCTGGCACTTGAGCTCGCCGTTGTAGAGCTTGCGGCGGCGGTCGGCGGTCTTGCCGAACTGCTCTTCAAAGTGGGGGGCGCTGGTGATGATGTAGGACTTGAGGTTGTTGTAGCGGTGCATCTTCCCCAGTGCCTGGTGGATGGCCTTCACCTGGGCCGGGCCCAGCATCCGCTCGCCGTAGGGCGGATTGGAGAGGAGGATGCCCCCCGCGTCCTGCAACTTGTGTCTGGTGATGTCCTCCACCCGGGCACTGATCTTCTCCCCCACCCCGGCCAGCTTGGCGTTTTGCAGGGTCAGTTCCACCGCCTGGGGGTCGATGTCAAAGCCGTAGCCCTCGAAATCGCCGCCGGGATCCGCCTCGTCCAGGGCCTGTTGGCGGGCCAGGGAGAAGGCCTTCTGGTCAAAGGTCTGCCAGCGCTCGGCGGCAAAGGTCCGCCGCAGCCCGGGGGCGATGTTCAGCGCCCGCATGGCCGCCTCGACGAGCAGGGTGCCCGAGCCGCAGAGGGGGTCGTAGACGATGTCCCCCTCGCGGATGCGGGCCAGGTCGACGATTCCCGCCGCCAGGGTCTCTTTGATGGGGGCCTCCCCCGCATGGGCCCGGTAGCCCCGCTTGTGCAGCCCCTCGCCCGAGGTGTCCAGCAGGATGGAGACCTGGTCTTTGTGGATGGAGAACTGGATCTGGTAGCGCTCCCCCGTCTCCTCAAACCAAAAGACCTGGTGGGTCTGTTTGAGTTTTTCCACCACCGCCTTTTTGACGATGGCCTGGCAGTCGGGCACACTGGCCAATTGGGAGGCAAGGCTCCACCCCTTGACCGGGAAGGCCCCGTTTTTGGGGATGTAGGCCGCCCAGTCCACCGCCAGCACCCCTTGAAACAGCTCCTCAAAGCTGCGGGCCGGAAAGGCCGCCACCTCCACCAGCACCCGCTCGGCGCAGCGCAGGCCGATGTTGGCCCGGGCCACCGTCAGGGCGTCGCCCCGACAGCTGACCTTGCCGTTTTCCACCGAGATCTCCTCTCCCCCCAGCCGGCGCAGCTCAAAGCCGACGATCTTTTCCAGCCCAAAGATGCAGGGGCAGACCAGCTTGTACTCCATCTCTCTTCTCCCTTTCCACTTCCGTCCCCCCGCTTTCGCGCAGGGGGGGATGACACAAAAAAGAGGGCCGCGGCCCTCTGTGCCGCGGCTCTCCCAAAATGATCTCTATTCGGGGACGATGACACCGTATTTTCCGTCACGTCTAACATATACGAGATTGATCTCGTTGTTAACCGCGTCCCGGTAGAGGAAGAACTGGTGTCCCAGCATGTTCATCTGCAGGATGGCCTCCTCCACGCTCATGGGTTTGACCGAGAAGGACTTGCGCCGGACGATGTCGATCTCCTCGGCAGGGAGGATCTCCTCCTCGTTGAATTCGGGGAAGGAGACCTTCATCTTCCTTTCCAGCCGGTCTTTGTTGCGGACGATCTGGTTGAAGAGAACATCGACCACCAAGTCCAGGGCTTCTTCCATTGCCTTTGCCGTCCGCTCGGCCCGGAAGAGCATCCCGTCCGCCCGGATCATGACCTCGACGGTCTGGCGGTCTTTTTCGACCGTTACAGTGACTGTGGCGCTGGCATCTTCGTGGAACAGGCGGCTGAATTTGGCCAACTTCTTGTCGACCCGCTCTTTGAAGCTGTCTTTGAGATTGACTTTGCGCCCGATTACTTCGATATTCATTCCAACAACCCCTTTGTTTATAAGCTGGAAAGCCAGCCTATCTGATGACTTTAGTATAGCACAGGATGCCTAAAAATAAAAGGGGATGACCTCTGTTTTTATAAATTATTCACGATTTCGCCATCAATAAAGACATGGCGCGGGGTCTCGTAGACCGAGAAGGGGTCGCCGGAAAAGAGGGCCAGATCGGCATCCTTCCCCACCGCCAGCGAACCCACCCGCCCCTCGAGCCCGCAGATGCGCGCAGGGGTGAGGGTGATGGCCCGCAGGGCGTCCTCTCGGGCCATCCCCTCACGGACGGCCAGCCCCGCCTCCAGCGGCAGGTACTGGATGGGGATCACCGGGTGGTCGGTGCAGAGGGCCACCTCCACCCCCGCCGCCGCCAGCACCCCCGGGGTCTTGGGGGTCAGGTTGCGCAGTTCCGGCTTGGAGCGGTCACAGAGCAGGGGGCCGCAGATGACCGGCGCCCCCTCTTCCCGCAGGGCCTCGGCGATCAGGTGCCCCTCGGTGCCGTGGACGATGGCCGGGCGCAGCCCGAACTCCCGCGCCAGCCGCAGGGCGGTGAAGATGTCGTCGGCCCGGTGGGCGTGAAAGTGGGCGCCGATCTCCCCCCTCAGCAGGGGGAGGAGGGCCTCGCACTTCATGTCCCAGTCGGGCTCGTCAAAGTCCTCGTCCTCTGCCGCCCGATCCCGGTCCTCCAAATACCGCTGCGCCTTGTAGAGCTGCTCGCGGATGATGGCGGCGGTGGCCATCCGGGTGATGGGGGCCATCTCCTTGTCGTTGTAGACGGTCTTGGGGTTTTCCCCCAGGGCGAACTTCATGGCCGCCGTCTGCCGCAGCACCCCGGTGTCGATGCGGCTCATCCTGGTCTTGACAGCGCAGAGCTGCCCGCCGATGCAGTTGGCGCTGCCTGGCCCGGTGATCACGGTGGTCACCCCGGCGGCCCGGGCCTCGGCAAAACAGCGGTCCCGGTGGTTGACCGCGTCGATGGCCCGCAGCTGGGGGGTGGCGGGGTCGGTCTCCTCGTTGCCGTCGGCCCCCTCAAAGCCCAGGCCGTCCTCCCACATCCCCATGTGGGTGTGGCAGTCGATAAAACCCGGGTAGACGGTGAGACCCGAGCAGTCCATCACCTCTTCCCCCGCGGTGGGACCCAGCTCCTCCATCGGGCCGAGGGCGGCGATCTTTCCCTCCTCGATTTTCAGATAGCCCCTCTCGACGGCCGGGCTCTCCACCGGCACCAGGGCGGCATTGACAAGTATCACGGGCAATTCCCCTCTCTCTTCACAAAAGACACGGCGGCGCTTCCCGCGCCGCCGTGCTCTACGGTCTCTTTCTGATGGGGCCGGTCTCTACCGGGAGCGGCCGCCGCGGGAGTACCCGCCGCCCCGCTTGCCGTCCTGCGAGCGCTTGAGATCGGACATCCGCTCGTCGCTGGACTGCTTGAACTTGGCCATCATGTCCTCAAAGGTGAGGGGTTTGTCGCTGCAGGGCTTGAAGCCGCCGGAGCGGCCGCCGCCAAACCCGCCCTGGCGGGGACCGCCGGTGCGAGGCGCGCCGCCTGAGCGGGGAGCGCCCCCGGGGCGACCGCCCCGGGGCTGCCCCTCCCGGGGGGCATAGTCCCGGCGGGGGGGGCGCTGCTGCGACTGGGGCAGCGCCTGTTTCATGGAGAGGGCGATCTTGCCGTCCTCGCCGATGGAGAGGATCTTGACCTTGACGGTCTCCCCCTCCTTCACGTAGTCTTTGATCTCCTGAACAAACGCAGCCGCTACCTCCGAAATGTGCACCATCCCGGTCTTTCCCTCACCCAAATCGACGAACGCGCCGAATTTTGTGATGCCGGACACTTTGCCTTCTACAATCTTTCCAACTTCGAGCTGCATAAAAAATGAATCCTCCCCGCAGTTTCCTGCTTCTGTGAATATTGTGAAATCTATCCGATCCTGCCTGCGGCCCCGCGGGGCCGAAAAACAAAAGGGGGCAGGCGGCTGTTCCGCCTGCCCCCCGGCTCGCTATTGATTGGCGCCGGACGCGTCGGAAAAAATTCTCTCACCCGGTGCGGCGTAGCCCAGCTTTTCCCGGGCGATCCGCTCGATGAACTCGCTCTCCTGGTCGCTCTCGAGGACCCGCTTCATCTCCTCGTTCTCCTGCTGGGTGGCGGTGATGGCGTTTTGCACCTGTTCCAGCTCGTTTTTGCGGGAGACGATCTGCATCTGGGTGGTGATGAGGGACACAGCAATATAGACCATCACTGCTGCAATGGCCAGATGGACAAGAACGCGCGGTTTATTGGCCCGCTTTTTTGCGGTTTTTGCGCCTCGGCTTTTTTTCATTGCTCTGCTCTCTCTTTGGTTTCTGGTTGGGTGGAGAATGTTTTAATAAATTATACAATAAAACGCGCCTGTCTTTCAAGTGGAATTTTCTCTTGTTTTCCGCCTTTTTGGCCCCGGAAGCAACTTTTTTCCCCAACTGCTTCCCCTTTGCCCCCAACCGGCGGGCCAATTTGACCACCGGCGCGCAGAAAATCTTGTAGAGAAAGTGCAGGAACCGGCTCACCAGCGAGAGGATCCCCTGGGTCAGAGAGCGGATGAGCCGCCCCAGTGTCAGCAGGTAGAGGGCGGCGCCCAGCCCCTCGCCAATCAGGGCGTAGGCGCGCACCTCGCCGTTTGTGAACTGGATAAAAAAGAGAAAGGTCGCCACCCCGCAGACCGACCAGTAGAGCACGTCCTGCAGGGCGATGACCAGCGCCCCCCACCAGGGAAAGACCGCCCGGAGGATGCGAAAGACCTCGTAAAACAGCCCCAGCCCAAACCCCAGCGCCAGGGAGTAGCAGAAGACCCGAAACTGAAAGGGAGCCGAGACCGTCAGCTGCAGGGCGCCCATCTACTTGAATATCCGGGCGAAAAATCCCTTTTCCCGCGGCTGGGAGTCGTAGTAGGTCAGCGACTCGATCTCCCCGTCCAGGGTCAGTTCCCCCGTGTCCACGCTGAGCTTGCCCAGGTGCAGGTCCCGCCCGGTGACGCTGAGCTCCCCCAAATCGGTGTAGAGGACGATGCCGTCCTCACTGAAGCTGTCGATATCCAAAACCCCGGACACCGTCATGTGCTTGCGGTTTTCCATGATGACGTTGTGGGGCACCTGCCCTTGGCCTTGTCCCGCGGGCTTTCTCTCCTCTTGCATTGCATTGCCCTCCTTTGTTTTACTACAGTCTATGAGGGCCTGTTTTTAAAAAGAACCGGACAATCCCTCCCACAGATAAAAGGGGGGCCGCACCGCCGGTGCAGCCCCCCGCTCGGCCCTCCCCTCTTGAGGGGCGGGCGCTAGAGGATCTCGTAATAGTTTTTCGCGTCGTCCTTGAGGGTGTGTTCCACCACCTCCAAAACCCGCACCTTCAGCGGGTTTTGGCCCAGGTCGATCTCGATGACGTCGCCGGGCTTGACGTCGTAGGAGGCCCGGGCCGGCCTGCCGTTGACCGACACCTTGCCCGCGTCGCAGGCCTCGTTGGCCACGGTGCGCCGCTTGATCAGCCGCACCACCTTCAGATACTTGTCCAACCGCACAAAAACACCTCCTCTCGCCCATCGGCGGGCACGTGGCCCGCCTGCAAAAAAAGGAACTGGCTCACACCAGTTCCTTTACAGTCCGATCTCGGAAGCTTACTTGGCCACCGCGTCTTTCAGGGCCTTGCCGGCTTTGAAAGCGGGCAGTTTGGAAGCGGGGATGGTGATCTCCTCTTTGGTGCGGGGGTTGCGGCCCTTTCTCTCGGCGCGCTCGCGCACCTCAAAGGTGCCAAAGCCAACCAGCTGGACTTTATCGCCGGCGACCAAAGCGGCGGAGATGGCTTCGATGGTGGCGGTGACAGCCTTCTCGGCGTCTTTCTTGGACAGCTCAGCCTGCTCCGCTACTTTTGCAATCAGATCGGTTTTAGTCATGTTGCGTTCCTCCAATAATTTCGTCATTTATTTTGACAGAATTCCCAGCCGACGGCTGGGAGGGCGGAAAGTCGCCCGGCAAAAAAGAAGGGGTCCTCTCGAGCACTCACACGCTCACTGGCCCGCTTCCCGCTCGGAATCGGCCTGGATGTACCGGTCGCAGGTCTCGGCCAACAGTTCTTCGCAGTCGATGCCGCTCTGACGGCCCACCGCGACGGCTGCAAAGAGCACATCCCCCAATTCTTCTTTCACATTATCACAGTTTTGCCCGCCTTTGTCAAGCCGCTCCACCGCACTTTTTAGGGCGCAAACCGCATTCTCAGGCGACTTTGAGGAAAACATTGCCAACCCCAGACGCTTTTGCACCTTTTTTGCACGCATCAGGGCCGGCAGGCAGCGGGGGACCGCCGCGGCGTGTGCGGCGGCCGAGGTCACGCCCCCCTTTTCCCTCTTGATCTCCTCCCAGTCCTTTTTCTCCCCGCCGAAGAGGTGGGGGTGGCGCTCCACCAGCTTTTTGCAGATGCCGTCGGCCACGTCGTCAAAGGTGAAGCCGCCCCGCTCCTCCTCCATCGCCGCGTGCATCACCACCTGCAAGAGCAGGTCCCCCAGCTCCTCCTGCAGGTGGGGGGCATCCTCCTGGTCGATGGCGTCGCAGACCTCGTAGGTCTCTTCGATGAGGTTGCGGCGGATGGACTGGTGGGTCTGGGCCGCGTCCCAGGAGCAGCCGCCCGGCGCCCGCAGAAAGGCCACCAGCGCCCGCAGATCCTCCACCCCGTACCGCTCTTTTGTGGAAAACTCCATTTCCGCACTTCCTTTCGCCGCTCTTTTTGCCATTGTACCCCCCTGCGGCCGGCCCGTCAATTGCCCGCGCCAAAAAGCGGCCCCCGCATCTGCGGGGACCGCTTTGCCGGGCCGCCCTAGAGCAGCCCCCATCTGGCCAGCCGAGGGACCAGCTTCTTCCCCCCGGGCAGGGCCAGCAGGTCCCCCTCCTCCAGCGAGCCGGTGCAGAGGAGGGTCACCAGGTAGATGGCCGCCCCCAGCAGGATGGCGGGGAGGGCGGCCATCCGCCCCAGCCCCAGGCGGGCGAAGAGGGGGCAGCTCAGCCGGGCCCCCACCGCGCAGAGCACCCCGCCCAGCAGCGGCCCGAAGAAGGAGCGGCCCCAGCCCAGGGAAAAGCCCACCTGCCGGGTGAGGATCACCAGGGCCGCCGCGGCGATGAAGAGGTAGCACAGCAGGGTGCCCAGGGCGGCCCCCTTCAGGTTGTACTGGGGCAGCCGGCAGAGGAGCAGGTTGCACCCCAGCTTGATGAGGGCCCCCACCCCCATCAGTTTGACCGGCACCTCGGCCCGGCCCACCCCCTGCAACATGCTGTAAACGGGGGCGGTGTAGCCCAGAAGGGCGCCTGCCAGCCCCAGCATGGTCAGCGAGGGGGCCACCGCCGCGATCTCCTGCGGCCGGCCGGCATAGAGCAGCTCCAAGATGGGGCGGGAGAGGGCCGCCAACCCCAGCCCGGCGGGGATACAGAGGACCGAGGTCATCCGAAAGACCGAGCGCACCCCCTTCTTCAGCGGCTCTCCTCCGCCCGAGACATAGGCGGCGGTGACCGCCGGCAGGGCGCTGGTGGCAAAGGTGGCCGTCAGGGCCGGGATCAGGTTGTAGAGGGTCACCCCAATGCCCGAATAGGCCCCGTAGAGAAAGGCCGGTATCTGGCCGGCGGGGAGGGAGAGGCCGTACATCCGGTTGATGAGGTCGGCCCCCGAGGCGGCGGCCGCCTCCAGGCTGTTCATCACCGAGAAGAGGTCGATGACCGAGGTCAAGCTCACCGCAAAGGTGCCCAGGCAGACCGGCAGGGCGATCTTGGCCAGCCGGCGGGCGATGGAGCGGGCGCTCTCGCTGCGGGGGGCGGCTCGCATGGCCGCCGGGGAGATGGTCTCCCGCCCGAACTTGTACTTGCACCCCAGGTAGACCGCCGAGGCTAGGGTCGAGAGGGCCACCCCCAAAATCGCCCCCGCCGCCGCATAGGGCATGGCCAGCTCCTTGGCGGCGGCCAGGTTCGCGGCCGGGCGGCCGAAGACCGCGCCGGTGTCGGCGTAGCCCTGCAGGGCGTAGACAAAGGTGCCGTAGCACAGGCCGATGCCCAGCACCAGCTTGGCCACCGCCTCCACCACCTGGGAGACGGCGGTGGGGATCATGTTGCGCATCCCCTGGTAGTACCCCCGCACCGCCGAGGTGACACAGCCGAAGAGGAGGCTGGGGGCCAACATGGCCACCGCCAGCCTGGCGTCGGGGTTGCCCACCAGCCGGCACAGCAGCCCGCTGCCGAAGAAGAGGAGGCAAAACCCCACGCCCCCCACCGCCAAAAAGAGCCAGACCGACAGCCGGACGATCTTGCGGGCGTCCCGGTAGCGGCGCTGGGCCGCGCTCTCGCTCACCAGGCGGGAGACCGCCGCCGGGAACCCGGCGATGGAGAGGGCGTAGATGGGGTTGAAAATCTCGTAAGCGGTCATGAAATAGGCCATTCCTGTCCCGCCCAAGAGGTTCATCAGCGGCACCTTGAAGAGGGCGCCGATGGCCTTGACCACAATGGTGCTGACGGCCAGGATGACCGCCCCCTCCAAAAACGACTGCCGCTTGCTTTTGCTGCCCATCCGCCTTTTCCCCCCGTCCTCTTCGCACTGCCTTCTCCCCCTTTTATATGCCCTGGGGGGGAGGGATATGCGGCACCGCTCCCCCGTCCAAAGGCGCAAAGAGAGCGAGCGCCCAAAGGCGTTCGCTCTCTTGTTCTGCAGGGACACCGCTTCACACATTGGACCAGTACCGACTCACGGGACTCCCTCTTTTCAGGCGGTGCATGGCCTTCACCAACGCCGCAGAGAAAAGGGCAGCTGGCAGCTCCGGGCTTCCTCTCTCCCCGGCAGGCGGGATGGCCTATCGCTTCGGCAGGTTCGACCTCGGCCCCGCTTCCGTGCCGGCCCTTCTCTGAGAAAACACCGTTCCACGCACTGGGCCGACGCCGACTCACGGGGCCCCCTCTTTTCAGGCGGCACAGAGCCTTTTCCACCATCACAGAAAGGGGTTGGCTGGCAGCCCCAAACGATTTTCTCTCTCCCCAGCCGACAAGAGGGCCTCCTGCTTTGGCAGGCTCGGCCTCGGCCCGTTTTCTTCGCTGACCGTTCTCTGCGAAGAAACTCCCCCCCGTATTGGGGCAATGCCGTCCCTCGAGGCCCCCTCTTTTCAACCGATACAGGGTCTTTGTCACCGCCACAGAGAAGGGCAGCCGACAGCCCCAAATGGGGCTCTCTCCCCGGCAGGCGGGACGACCTACCACTTCGGCAGGTTCGGCCTCGGCCCTGTTCCCGCACCGACCGGTCGAGGGCGGGTTGCCCCTCTTCCCTACAGTGGGCGCTCCCGCCGCTCACCCGGTCGAGAGACCGGCTGTCACACCGTTCCCGGCGGAGGGAGACCGGTTCGTGAAAGGGGGATACCTCTCCCCCAGGGCACTGCTCTCCTTTTCGGTATACCGCCTGCTCCCCTCGAACCTGCCCGCCAGGCAGCAGGGAGTACGGAGCTTTTTTCTTCTTTTGACAGGCAGGGCAATCGACCGGTCCTCCCCGTCGAGAAAGGAGCTGATTGCGAGTTGGCGATCTGTGGGCTTCTCCCTTCGGCACGGCGCGCTCTCCCTGCCACCAGCAGCTTGCCACAGGGCCGCCACGCGGCATCTCACCCGCTGTGGCAACACCTGAACTTTACACACAGCAGCCCATCGCCGCCGTCACGACTCAAAACAGGGTCATCTGCTTGGCGGCGGGGGCCTCCCCAACCGTCTCGATTTGGCAGGCCCCGGCGGGCAGCTCCTTTTCAAAGGGGGAGGGGTCGCCCCAGCCGGCGAGGATCAGCTCCTCCTTGGCGCGGGTCATCCCCACATAGCACAGCCGCCGCTCCTCCTCCCTATCCACCGGGCCCCGGCCCGATTCCAGGGGGATGGAGCGGTCTTTGAACCCGGCCAGAAAGACCACCGGGAACTCCAGCCCCTTGGCCCCGTGCAGGGTCATCAGGGAGACCGCGCCCGAGGCGTATTCCCACCCCGAGGCCCGCTTCAAGTCACCCTCCCTTCCCAGGAGGAGGGTCTCCAAAAAGGCGGGCATGGTGGGGGAGAAGACGGCCATGGCCAACAGCCGCTCCACCGCCTTCTCCCCTCCGCCCGGGCAGAGGGCGACCCACCGCTCCAGCAGCTTGCGGGGCTTCTCTTTGGCCGCCCGGGGCAGCAGCTCCTCGGCGGCCGCCAGCCAGCCGTCGACCCAGCTCTGACCGCCGAAGGCGGCCCTCAAAGCGGGCAGGTCCCAGGCTCCCGCCTCCCCCAGCTGGGCGGCAACGGCCGCTGCCAGGTCGGCCGGACAGCCAAAGCCCAACTGCAGCCCCGCTACGGCCGAGAGGGCGTCTCCCGGTCCCAGCAGGGAGCGAAAGAAGCCCAGCGCCCCCCGCACCCGCTCGTCCTGCAAAAAGTCCTCCCGCCCCGCAATCACACAGGGGATGCCGTCGTGGCGGAGGCACTCCTCCACCGTCTCCAGCTGGCGGTGGGTGCGGCAGAGGATCGCCATCTCCGAAAAGGCGCGCAGCCGCTCCGGCTCCCTTCCCCGGGTCCCGGCGGCGAGCATGTCCATCCCCCCGGTCATCCGCCCAATCTCTTTAGCCAGGGCGATCCCCTGGGAAAACTCGCTCCCCGCCCGCAGCAGCCGCACCGCCGGCCCGTCGGGGCGGGTGGCCTCCAACCGCCGCGGGCCGCCCGGGTTGTGGGCGATCAGGGGGAGGGCGCAACCCAGCACCTGGGGGGTGGAGCGGTAGTTTTTCACCAGGGCGATCTCCCGCAGGGCCGGGCACTCCGCCCGCAGCCGCTCAAAGCAGCGCCCCTCGGCCCCCCGAAAGCCGTAGATCGACTGGTCAGGGTCGCCGATGACAAAGAGCCGTCCTCCCTGGCTCCACTTGGCCACCAGCCGGTACTCCAGGTCGCTCACGTCCTGGAACTCGTCCACCAGCAGGTGGTGAAAGCACCGCTTGCCGGCGGTGTCCAGCGCCAGGGCGTCCAGCAGCAGGTCGTCAAAGTCCCGCAGACCGGCCGATCGCAATCGGCGGCCGTACTCCTCGAAGAGGGAGGGGGGCACCCCCGCGCTGGCAGGGTCGCTTCCCCCCTTGATGCGGGAGATCCCTTCCAGCACCTTGCGGGGGGCGATCTTCAGCCCCATCTCCCCGGCGATTTGGGCGCACAGGGCCAGCGCCTCCCCCTCGCCGATGAGGGCGGCGCCCCCCAACAGCTCCCGGCAGATGGCGTGGAAGGTCCCCACCGTCAGCCCCCGCAGGGCCCGTTTGCCCCCCAGACGCCCCTCCAACCGGGCCCGCAGTTCGGCCGCCGCCTGGTTGGTAAAGGTGACGGCGGTGATCTCGGTGGGGCGCACCCCCCTTTTTTCGATCAGGTGGGCGATGCGGGCCACCAGGGTGCCGGTCTTGCCGGTCCCCGGCCCGGCAACCACCGCCACCGTTCTCTCCCCTGCTTCCACCGCCTGGCGCTGCTGCTCGTTGAGGGCCGGGCCATCCTGCACCAGCGGCGCGGCGGCTGCCATTCCGTCTCCCTTCTGGGGTCTGGAGAGCCGCTTTGCCTCCCCGGTCGCCGCCCTCTTGCGGCTCCCCGGTCGGGACGCGCCAAAGAGGGAGACCTGGCCGCTGAGCACCTCGATCTCCGAGGGGGAGAGGAGGGTGATTGTTCCGAACTGGCCGTCAAAGCCGGGGACGCGCTCCACCTCCCCTGCCCGCAGGCGGCGGATCCCCTCCCCCACACAGGGGCCGGCAGCCAGCCCGATCTGCGAGAGGGGCACCTCCCGCAGGATGGCGAACTCGGGGCCCAGCTCCGCCAACATCTCCATGTACTGGGCCTGCACCCGCTTCCCCGCCGCCGACGCGCCGACGCTGGCGGCAATCACCTCGGGCAGGGGGCAGATGCTCTCGAAGGGCTTGGCCCCCTGCCGGGCCGCGCCCCGGGGCCGGTCGGCCAGCTCCTCCACCCGGTGCTCCACCCCGATGGTGATTTTCTTACCGCAGACCGGGCAGACCCCGCCCAGGGCGATGGTCTCCTCCGGCGAGAGGCAGAGGCCGCAGTTTCGGTGCCCGTCCAGGTGGTACTTCCCCTCCTCCGGAAAAAATTCCAGCGTTCCCGCCAGCCCCTCGCCGGTCTGGATGGCGCGGGCCATCCCCGCGAAGGAGAGGGGGCCTTCTATCAGGGTGCCCTCCCGCCCCAGCTTCTGGGGGGAGTGGGCGTCAGAATTGGAAATCAGCTGCAGCCCATCCAGGGCCGAGACCCGCCAGTTCATGGGCGGGTCGGAGGAGAGGCCTGTCTCCACCGCATGGATGTGGGGGGTGAGCTCGCCAAAGCACTCCTCCAGGGTGTCAAAGCCCGAAAAGGCCCCGAAGAGGGAGAAGTGGGGTGTCCAGATATGGGCGGGGACAAAGACCGCCTCCGGGCAGACCTCAAGGGTGATTTCCAGCAGGTCGTGGCTGGAGAGGCCCAAAATCGGCCGCCCGTCGGAGTGGACGTTGCCGATGGCCTCCAGCTTCTGGGCCAGCTCTTCGGCCGCCTCCAGGCTGGGCAGCAGGATGCAGTTGTGCACCTTGCGGGTCTTGCCCCCCTGCTTGTAGATGGAGCTGATCTCCCCCGACAGCACAAACCGCGGCGGCTCCCGCACCCCGGCGGTGTCGTCGGGCAGGCGGTATTCCGCCTTGAGGGTGTAAAGCCCCTCCTCGGCCGGCTCCAGACACTCCTTTAGAGATGCCCGCCAGACTGGGTGGGTGAAGTCCCCGGTCCCCACCAGGCCGATCCCCTTGCGTCGGGCCCAGAGGTCCAGGTGGGGGGCGTCGCAGTCGGCGCTGGTGGCGCGGGAGTACTTGGAGTGGATGTGCAGGTCGGCGATATACATAAAGCCCCTTCTCTCGTCTTTTTCCCCTATTTTACCCCTTTTTTTGCCCCCGGAAAAGGGGCAAACGAAAAGAGGGCCGGGATTCCTCCGCCCCTCTCCCCTATTTTGTCATACCGTTGCCCCCCGCCGGCGCTAAAAGGGAAGGATGTGTCTCTCTGTCCGTCGGGCGGGAACCGTCTTCGGAAAGGTGTTTTGCCCGCTGTGAGGCAAAGGGAGGTACCCCCAGGCAGGCAGTCATCATCTCGCACAGCACCTCCATCTGCCGCCCCATTCCCGGCCAAGCAGCGCCCACCTCCCCTTTTTCCGCCGGGCGGACGCGCAATGCCGTGCGGCTTTTGTTCCCCTTCACCCCGCGCCGGGTAGAGGGCGGTTTTGCGAAATCCTTCCGCCCACCTTCCCTGTGTTGGACAGACGGCAATTTTGCACAATGCTCTCCTCCTTTCACCAAGTCAGCTGTCAGACAGCCGCGCAAGGCGCGCCTGTCACTCCCAGACCGGACAGACGATGGTTTTGCGAACGCAAAATGCCGCAGCGGTGCTGCGGCAAATCGGATGTCAAACAGCCGCGCAAAGCGCGCCTGTCACCCCCAGGCCGAACAGACGACGGTTTTGCGAATGCAAAATGCCAGGGCTGTGCCCTGGCAAGTTGTATGTCAGACAGCCGCGCAAGGCGCGCCTGTCGCTCCCAGGCTGGACAGACGATGGTTTTGCGAACGCAAAATGCCAGGGCTGTACCCTGGCAAGTTGTATGTCAGACAGCCGCGCGGAGCGCGCCTGTCCCCTCCAGGCCGGACAGACGACGATTTTGCGAATGCAAAATGCCGCAGCGGTGCTGCGGCAAATCGGATGTCAAACAGCCGCGCGAAGCGCACCTGTCCCCCCCAGGCCGGACAGGCGATGGTTTTGCGAACACAAAATGCCGCAGCGGTGCTGCGGCAAATCAGATGTCAAACAGCCGCGCAAAGCGCGCCTGTCAGGCCTGCTCGTCAAAGAGGATCTCGTCGTAGGTGGGCAGGGGCCAGAACCGCTTGTCAACCACCGTCTCCAGGTAGTCGGCGGTCTCCCGCACCGCCCGCATGGCGGGGATCAGCACGTCCCGGCAGTAGGCGGCGGTGGCGGGGTCCTCATAGGCTCCCAGCTGGGCCACGGCGTTGCGCAGCACCGCCGTCTGGTCGTTGAGCTGGCGGCAGTTTTCGTCCAGGTCATAGATGTGCTCGCGCAAAAAGCCGCTCTCCAGCTCGGCCTTCCCCAGGGCGACAAACTCGTTGGCCTGTTGGGCCAGATAGGCCCGCACGGCGGGCAGCAGCTGGCGGTTGCACATCGAGAGCATGGTCTTTGCCTCGATGGCGCACTTTTTACTGTAAGTCTCCAGGACGATCTCATAGCGGGCGTCCAACTCCACCCCGCTGTGGACGGAGAACTTCTCAAAGACCTGCCGCACCTCCGGCTCCTTGAGGACCTCGGCGGCCTCCACCGTGTCCCGTACACACCGCAGCCCCCGGGCCCGGGCCTCTTTCTCCCAGTCCTCCCCATAGCCGTTGCCGTTGAAGAGGATCCGCCCGTGCTCCCGGTAGATTTCGCTGATGATCTGCTGCACCTCGGCGTCAAAGTCCTGGCAGCCCTGCAGCCGCTCGCCGATCTCCGAGAGGACGTCGGCGCAGATGGTGTTGAGCACCGTGTTCACCCAGGAGATGGACATGGACGCCCCCAGCATCCGAAACTCGAACTTGTTGCCGGTAAAGGCAAAGGGCGAGGTGCGGTTGCGGTCGCTGGAATCGGCGTGCACCCGGGGCAGGGTCGCCACCCCCATGTCCATGATCTTGCGGGGGCAGCCCTCTCTGTCCCGGTTGCCGTCGGCGATCTTCTGCAAGATCTCGTGGATGTCGCTGCCCAGGTACATGGAGAGGATGGCCGGCGGCGCCTCGTACCCGCCCAACCGGCAGTCGTTGGTGTAGCTGGCGGTGGAGAGGCGCAGCAGCCCGCTGTATTTGTCCACCGCCTTGATCATGGCCGAGACGAAGAGGAGGAACATCATGTTGTCGTAGGGGGTCTTCCCCGGCTCGAAGAGGTTGATCCCGGTGTCGGTGGTCAGGGACCAGTTGTTGTGCTTGCCCGAGCCGTTGATGTACTCAAAGGGTTTTTCGTGCAGCAGGCAGCAGAGCCCGTGGCGGGCGGCCACCTTGTGCAGCGTCTCCATGATGATCTGGTTCTGGTCGGCGGCAATGTTCACCGAGGAGTAGACCGGCGCCAATTCGTGCTGGGAGGGGGCGGCCTCGTTGTGCTTGGTCTTGGCGGTGACCCCCACCTTCCACAGCTCGTTGTCCAGCTCCTTCATGAAGTAGGAGATCTTCTCGTTGAGGTTGCCGTAGTAGTGGTCCTCCAACTCCTGGCACTTGGGGGGGCGGGCGCCGAAGAGGGTCCGCCCAGCGAACTTGACGTCCAGCCGGGAGTTCAGGTACTTGCGGTCGATGAGGAAGTACTCCTGCTCGGCCCCCACCGAGGGGGTGACCTTTTTCACATCGTAGAAGCCGAAGAGGTTCAAGATCTTCAGCGCCTCCTCCTCCACCGCCTTCAGGGAGCGCAGCAGGGGGGTCTTTTCGTCCAGCGCCTCGCCGGTATAGGCGCAGAAGGCGGTGGGGATGCAGAGGGTCACCCCCGATTTATCCTCCTTCAAAAAGACCGGGGAGGTGCAGTCCCACATGGTGTAGCCCCGGGCCTCAAAGGTGGCCCGCAACCCGCCGGAGGGGAAGCTGGAGGCGTCGGACTCGCCCTTGATGAGCATCTTCCCCGAAAAGGCGGTGATCACCCCGCCGTCCCCGGTGGGGGAGATAAAGGACTCGTGCTTCTCGGCGGTAAAGCCGTTGAGGGGCTGGAACCAGTGGGTGTAGTGGGTGGCCCCCCGGGAGATGGCCCACTCCTTCATGGCGTTGGCCACCACGTCGGCCAGCTGGGAATTCAGCGTCTGGCCCTTTTCGATGACGCTCTTGAGCTCCAGATAGGTCTTGTGGGGGATGTATCGCTGCATCACCTCGTCGTCAAAGACGTTCTCGCCGAAAAAGTCGATGGGGTAGTTTTTTGCCCGTTCCATGCTCATAAAGGTACCTCTCTCCCTGTCTTCTCTCTTCTTCTCTCTTTTGCCCGCCGCCTTACTCCTCGGGGGGCTGGGGTTCCTTCTCGCCCTCGTCCTCCTGCAGTTTCTGCCCGCAGGAGACGCAGTAGAGGGCGTAGTCGGCGTTTTCAAAGCCACAGCGGGGGCAGTAGATCTTCTTGCTGCCGCCCACGCTGTCGTACTGGCTGCGGGCCTCCCGCAGCTGGTCCACCAGGGCGTCGATCTGCCCCATGCACTCGTCCAGCAGGGGGGCGTTCTCCTTGCCGGCCTTCTTCAGCCCGTAGACCAGGGCCCCCAGCTTCCGCTGCTGCTGGCGCAGCTGGTAGCTGAGCTTTTCGATGCGGTACTTGAGCTTCCCCTTCTGCACCAACTCGTCGGCCTTGTTGCCGGTGTAGTCAAATACCTGTTTGGTGGTGTCGGCAAAATCGTCCCAAAATCCCATGGTCGCAAACCTCCTGTCGCGTCTTTCAAAATGTGCGGGCGTATCAGTTTAAACCAGTCAACCTGGTTTCAAACACTCTATTTTTTTCCAGCTCTCGTCCCCGTTCTCCCCCGCGGGGGGAGACAGAGGGGGGCCAGGGGGGGCGGGAGAGGGCGCAGTCCCCTCCCATCCGTCCCGCAGGCGGACATGTGCCGCCGGAGGGACACCTCTCGCGGGTTCCGCGGCGGAGCGGAGCCCGTGCAAGAGGGGAGTCCATGAGGGGGGCGGTAGCCCCTCTCATGCTTGGGTACTACCCGATAAACTCCTGCACCATGGCGTCTTTGGACACCAGCGCCGGGTCGATGGGGACAAACCGCTGCAACTTGCGCAGGATGTGCCCCACCTTGCCGGTCTGGGGGATGTCCCCCATCCCCTCTAAAATCGCCCGCAGGTAGCCGGCGTAGATGCCCGGCTCGTAGCCGAAGGCGGTGTTGACGTAGTAGTCGCACTCGGACCGGTAGGGCTTGATGTAGATGAACTCCCCGTCGCAGACGTAGGGCCAGATGTCCACCGTCTCGGCGCCGGAGATGTTGCGGTGCCGGCAGTCGCGGACGATGCGGCGGCAAAAGCGCAGGTCGTTGGTCTTGAGCACCACGTCGTCTCCCACAAACCGGTCCATGGCGGTGGCGTAGACCCGCTTCACCCGCCCCTCGATCCCACGGGTCAGCAGGGGGTTGAGCCCGTGGATCCCCTCGATGATCAGGGCCTGGTCCTTCCCCAGGGAGATGTGCCGGGTCTCCTCGGCGCGCTGCTTGACCTGAAAGTCAAAGATGGGGAACTCCGCCTCCCCCTCGGCCAGCAGCTTCTCCATGCAGGCGGTAAAGCAGTCCAGGTCCAGGGAGTGGACCGTCTCGTAGTCCTCGGTGCCGTCCTCCCGCTTGGGGCAGAAGCCCCGCCCCCGGTAGAAGTCGTCCAGGGAGATGACCCGCGCCTCCACCGAGCGCCGGCCAAAGGCGGCGGCCAGCTTGTGGGCGGTGGTGGTCTTGCCCGAGGCCGAGGGCCCTGCCAGCATAAAGACGTTTTTCTGCCCCAGGGTCTCCAGCGCGTCGCCCACGATGGCGGCCAGGGCACTCTCGTAGCGGTGGTCGCAGGCGGCGATAAACGCCGTTGGCTCCTTGGCCCGGAAGTTTATCTCATACAGCGGGATGTTCCGCTTCTGAAAGACAGCCATAAAATTCCTCCAAACTCCCCTTGCGCTCCAACACAGTGGCAAACTGGCGGATGTACTCCTGCGGGTACTTGTAGTTGAAACTGCGCTCGATGGGGCGGGTGCCCCGGCCCACCAGCTTGGTCACCGATCCGGCGCCGCAGCCGAGGATGGTGTGCAGCTCCTCCATCATGTAGATGTTGTAAAGCCCCTCGGACCCCGGCTTGGCATAGCCCACATTTTCCAGGTTGGCGAGGGTGTTTTTCTGCCGGTAGAGGTAGTAGGGGTCGTACCCGGCCGCCCCCAGGGTGGCGGCGGCGTAGTCCACCATCCGCTCCACCGGGGCGTCGGCCGCCGCATAGCGGACCATCGCGGTGCTCTTCAAATCGGCCGCCCGCTTGACCGAGAGGGTGTGCACCGTCACATTTTCGGGGTCCAGCGCCACCACCCGGTCCAGGGTGGAGACAAAGCCCTCGTAACTGTCCCCCGGGAGCCCGGCAATCAAATCCATGTTGATGTTTGCAAAGCCCGCTTCCCGGGCCTGGTAGAAGCTCTCCACCGTCTGGGCGGCGGTGTGGCGGCGGCCGATCCTCTCCAGC
Source organism: Bittarella massiliensis (ex Durand et al. 2017) (assembly GCF_009876955.1). Taxonomy (NCBI): domain Bacteria; kingdom Bacillati; phylum Bacillota; class Clostridia; order Eubacteriales; family Oscillospiraceae; genus Bittarella (ex Durand et al. 2017); species Bittarella massiliensis (ex Durand et al. 2017). Next base: position 339,003 of record NZ_WWVY01000002.1, read on the forward strand.
ACCGCATCGTTCAGGGTCTGGGGGTTGATGTTGATCCGGCTCACCGGGTACTGCCGCATCGCCCGCAGCTTCTCCCGGTCGATGGTGTCCGGCCGCCCGGCCTCGACGGTGAACTCCTCCAGCGGGGTTTTCACCAGGGAGAAGAGGTGCTCCAGCAGCCGGTCCATCTGCCCGGCGGTGAGGATGGTGGGGGTCCCCCCGCCGATGTAGGCGGTGCGCAGCCGCAGCCCCAGCCGCTCCACCAGGTCAAAGGTGGCGCTGATCTCCTGCAGCAGCAGCTCCAGATAGGGCTCCACCAGTTTATGCGTCTTCTCCACCGAGTGGGAGACAAAGGAGCAGTAGAGGCAGCGGCTGGGGCAGAAGGGGATGGAGATGTAAAGGCTCACATCCTGCGGCCCCGCCGGGGGGAGGGGGGCCAGGGCCCGCTCCTGCACCCGGGCGGTCTGCAGGGCCAGGTCAAACTTCTGTTCGCTGACGCGGTACTCCCCGCAGAAGAGGCGGCGCAGACCCGCCTCATCCATCCCCCCGTCCAGCCGGCGGCGGATGTTCTTCACCGGCCGCACCCCGGTGAGCACCCCCCACTTGGGGCGGTAGCCGGTCACCTGGGAGAAGAGGCGGTAGAGCAGCTCGCCAAAGGCCATCTCGCAGCGCTGTTTGTGGCCCGGTTCCCCCGGCGCCACCGCGCAGTGGGCCCGCAGGGTCTCGCCGCCCTCCCCCAGCCGGCAGAGGACCAGCAGCCGGGTGGCGCCCCTCCCCTCCCGCAGGTAGGTCAGCACCTGCCAGTCGGGCTGTTTTTCAAAGGCCGTCTCCACCCGCTCGCCGGGGAAGAACAGCCCCACCAGGTTCTGCACCTCGTACTGCAGGCGGTGGCCCAATACCAATACCTTCATCGCCTCGCCCCTACGCCATAAAGGCGGGGTTCTGCCGCCGCTCCGCGTCCAGGTTGGTCACGTCCCCGTGGCCGGGGTAGACGGCGTAGTTGCCCTCCAGCGCGGCCAGCCGGGCCAGGGAGGTCTCCAGCCAGGGCAGGCTGCCGCCGGGCAGGTCGGTCCGCCCCACGTTGCCGCAGAAGAGGGTGTCCCCGGTGAAGAGGGCCTTCCCCCCCAGCAGGCAGATGCTCCCCTCGGTGTGGCCCGGGGTGAAGAGCACCCGGAAGAGCAGGTCGTCCACCTTGATCTCGTCCCCGTCGTGCAGCAGCACGTCGGCCCGGGGCTGGGCCTCGCAGGGCATGCCGAAGAGGGCGGCCTCCCGGTCGGCCCGGGGCAGGCGGTAGGCGTCCTTCTCGTGGATGGCGATCTGCGCGCCGGTGAACGCCTGCACCTGCCGCAGGGCCCCGATGTGGTCGAAGTGCCCGTGGGTGAGGACGATGTACTTCACGTCCACCCCCTCGGCTTTGATGCACTGAATGATGGTGTCGCCGCTGTCCGCCGGGTCGATGAGGATGCCGGTCTTCTTCTCGCCGTACACCAGGTAGCAGTTGGTGCCCAGGGCACCCAGGGTCATCATCCCAATTTCCATGTGTTCCTTCCTTTCGCGGGGCAGCCCCGCCCTCTCACTGTTTGACGATCTCCGCCGAGTCCAAGATCAGGGTCACCGGCCCGTCGTTGACCAGGTCCACCGCCATGTCAGCGCCGAACTGGCCGCAGACCACCTCCGCCGCCCCGGCCGCCCGCAGCCCCGCCGCCAGCGCGTCGAAGCAGGCGGAGGCGAAGTTGGGGCGGGCCGAGCGCTCAAAGGAGGGGCGCCGCCCCTTTTTGCAGTTGGCGCAGAGGGTGAAGTTGGGCACCGCCAGCACCGAATACCCCTGGTCCAGCAGGGAAAGGTTGAGCTTCCCCGCCTCGTCGGAGAAGATGCGCAGGTGGACGATCTTCTGCACAAAGGCGTCCACGTACTCCTCCCGGTCGCCCTCCTCCACCCCGAACAGGACCACCAGGCCGGGGCCGATGCCCTGCCGGGGCCCGCCGTCGATGGCCACCCCGGCCGAGGTGACCCGCTGCAATACCGCTTTCACCGCGCTCGCTCCTCTCTCTTCTTCCCGGCGGCGGATGGCCCGCCCGCCGATTTTTCACAAGTATACCACCCCGCCGGGCCACCGTCCACCGGGGATCTATTGGCTGCTTCTCTGCACACTCTCCACGCCCTGGATCTTCTGCAGCCGGGCGATGATGCTCGTCAGGTGTTCCACGTTGGAGATGCCGATGGTGATCATCACGTCGGCAAAGCCATTTTGCAGGCTGCGGGCGTTGATGGCAAAGATGGGCACCCGCATGGCCGAGAGGGCGATGGAGATGTCGGCAAACAGCCCCTGCCGGTCCAGCCCCACCAGCTGCAGGGTGGACTTGAAGGAGTCCCGGCTGGAGGCGCTCCACTTGACCTTTACCCAGCGCTCGCTGTTCTCCTCCAAATTCTTGGCCGCCAGCACGTTGGGGCAGTCGGCCTTGTGGACCGAGACCCCGAACCCGCGGGTGATGAAGCCGACGATGCTGTCCCCCGGCAGGGGGTTGCAGCACTTGGCAAACTTCACCAGGCAGTTGTCGATCCCCTCGACCTCCACCCCGCCCGAGGAGGTGTGTTTGGACTTGGTCAGGGGCACCTCCTCCTTGGTGAGGGGGGCCGGCGGGAGCGCGGGGTTGACCATCTTGGAGTAGGCCTCTTTGATGCGGGGCATCAGCCGGGTCAGGTTGATGCCGCCGTAGCCCAAGGCGGCGTAGAAGTCGTCCAGGCTGCCCACCTGGTACTTCTTCCCCACCCCCATCAGCAGCTGTTCGAGCTGCTCGTCGTTGACGGCGATCTGGTTGCGCTTGAACTCCCGGTCCACCTCGATCTTGCCCTCGAGGATGTTCTCCTCCCGCTGGGTCTTTTTGAACCAGTTGCGGATCTTGTTGCGGGCCTCGCTGGTGTGGACGATCTTCAGCCAGTCGCGGCTGGGGCCGCGGTTGGGCGACTTGGTGGTGATGATCTCGATGATCTCGCCGTTTTGGATCTGGTAGTCCAGCGAGACGATCCGCCCGTCCACCTTGGCCCCCACCATCGAGTTGCCCACCCCCGAGTGGATGGCGTAGGCGAAGTCGATCACCGTCGAGCCCTTGGGCAGGCTCTTCACATCCCCCTTGGGGGTGAAGGCGTAGACCTCCTCAAAGGTCAGATCGCTCTTGATGTTGGTGATGATGTCCCGGGCGTCCTCCGAGTCCTTCTGGGCCTCCAGCAGCTGGCGCACCCAGGCCAACTTCTCGTCGAGCTTGTCGCTCCCCCGCACCCCGGCCTTGTACTTCCAGTGGGCGGCGATGCCGTACTCGGCGGTGTGGTGCATCTCGTAGGTGCGGATCTGGATCTCAAAGGGCATCTTTTCCTTGGAGATGACGGTGGTGTGCAGCGACTGGTACATGTTGGGCTTGGGGGTGGAGATGTAGTCCTTGAACCGGTTGGGGATGGGGCGGAACAGGTCGTGCATCAGCCCCAGGATATTGTAGCACTCGTTGACGGTGTTGCAGAGGATCCGCACCGCCACGATGTCGTAGATCTCGTCGAAACTGCGCCCGCTCATGAACACCTTGCGGTAGATGCCGTAGATCGACTTGACCCGGCCGGAGATCTCGATGACGTCCTCGTAGTCCTTGAGCCGCTCCCGGATCCGGCCGGTGACGATCTCCAAAAAGTCCTCGGTGTCCACCTTGCGGCTGTTGAGGTACTCCTGGATCTGGTAGTAGCCGAAGGGGTCCAGGTACTTGAGGGCCAGGTCCTCCAGCTCCTCCTTCACCGAGCTGATGCCCAGCCGGTGGGCGATGGGGGCGTAGACCTCCATCACCTCCAGGGCCTTGTCCCGGCGGTGCTGCTCGGGCATCACCTCCAGGGTGCGCATGTTGTGCAGCCGGTCGCAGAGCTTGATGAGGATGACCCGGATGTCCTTGGACATGGCCAAAAGCATCTTGCGGATGTTTTCGGCCTGCTCGTCCTCCTTGGTGGTGAACTGGATCTTGCCCAGCTTGGTCACCCCGTCCACCAGCAGCGCCACGTCGGGGCCAAACTGCTTGGAGACCTCGTCCAGAGAGGTGGGGGTGTCCTCCACCACGTCGTGCAGCAGCGCCGCCACCACGCAGTCGGTGTCCATCCCCAGCTCCCAGAGGAGGGCGGCCACCTGTACCGGGTGGGTGATATAGGGCTCGCCCGAGCGGCGCTTTTGCTCGCCGTGGGCATCGTAGGCCAGTTGATAGGCGCGGTCGATGACCGCCAGGTCGTACTTGTCGCCGGCGGCCAGCTTCTCGCGCAGCTGTTCGTAGCTTAAATACATAGTGCAGCAGTCCTTTTCGCAGTCAATTCTCGCAGGATGCGGGAGGCGTTCAGGTCGGCCTTCTGCCCCCTGTTGACCAGGAGCACGACCTTCCCCTTCTCCCGCTTGACCGTCAGGATACCCAGTTCCGCCAGGACGTTGAGGGCCAACATCATCTGGCAGTAGGTGATGGGCTTGCCGGCCATCTTGTTGTAAAAGAGGACGAAGTCGCCGACGGCGGGGCCGAAGTAGAGGGCGGCCTTGTAGCACAGGGCCACCTGCTCCCGGGTGAGCATGGCCCGGGCGAACTCCCCGTCGTCCAGCGGCTCGCCCAGCTCGATTTTCTGGTAGAGGGCCATCTCGTCGTAGATGGCGGGGGAGAGTCCGGCCGGGTGGATGTCCTTGACTTTAATGGAGATGTTTTGCTCCCCCAAGTACTGGTACAGGTCCAACGTCACCACCACGTCCACCCGGTCCCCCGGGGCGTACTTGAACTCCTGCGAGGAGACCCGGAAGTAGACGGCAAAGAGGGTGGCCCCGCCCTTTTTCAGCTTGAGGCGGACGTGCCGGTCGTCGGAGATGGGGTAGACGCCCTCCACCTGCACCCCCTGCAGCAGGAAGTTGGGCTTGGGGTTTTCGTGGCCGTAGGGGCCCAGCTCCTCCAGCGCCAGCACATTTTCCAGCGTCAGCTCGCCGAAGTCGGCCGCCGCGTCGATGCGCAGGGTGGGCAGGGGCATGGTGGGGTGGGTCCTGCGGGCGTAGTCGTTGATCCGCTCCCGGAACTCGTCGATGCGCCCCACCGGCAGGGAGAGGCCGGCGGCCAGCTTGTGCCCGCCGTAGCGGCTCAGGCAGTCGGCGCAGCTCTCCAACGCCTCGTAGAGGGAGAAGTCGCCGAAACTGCGGCCCGAGCCCTTGGCCTCCTCCCCGTCGGGGACCAGGAGGATGCAGGGCTTGGCGAAGCGGTCCACCACCCGGGAGGAGACGATCCCCACAATGCCCTTGTGCCAGCCCTCCCCCGCCAGCACGATGACCCGCTGGCCAAAGTACTCGGGGTGCTGGGACTGCATCTGGCGGATCTCCTCGATGATCTCGCCCTCCACCTGCTGGCGCTGGGCGTTTTTCTCGCAGAGGTCGTCCACCCACCGCTCGGCCTCGCCCTCGTCCAGGCAGGTCAGCAGCTTGACGGCGCTCTCGGCGCTCTCCATCCGCCCGGCGGCGTTGATGCGGGGCACCACCGTAAAGGCCAGGGTCTGGGCGGTGATCTCCCCGCCCTTGGTGCAGCGGGCGATGAGGGCGGTCAGCCCCGGGTTGTCGTAGTAGGGCAGGGCGGCCAACCCCTCCTTTACATAGAGGCGGTTCTCCCCCTTCAGGGGCATCACGTCGGCCACGGTGCCGATGGCCACCAAGGGCGCGAACTCGTCGAGCATCACCCGGGGGTCCTGCTCCTCCAGCGCGCAGACCAGCTTGAAGGCCACCCCCACCCCCGCCAGGCACTTGAACTGGCTGGGGCAGTCTCTGCGGTAGGGGTCGATGACCGCGCAGGCCCGGGGCAGCTCGGCCCCCGGCTGGTGGTGGTCGGTGATGACCAGGTCCATCCCCAGCTCGGCGGCCCGCTCGGCCTCCCGGCAGCAGGCGATGCCGTTGTCCACCGTCACGATGAGCTGCACCCCGTCGCGGTGCAGCGCCTCCACCGCCGAGAGGCTGAGGCCGTAGCCGTCGGACTCCCGGGAGGGGATGTACCAGCGCACATCCGCCCCGCAGATGTCCAGGTAGGAGTAGAGGAGCACGGTGGAGGTGATGCCGTCGGCGTCGTAGTCGCCAAAGACGCAGATGCGCTCCCCCTCCTCGACGGCTCGGCGGATCCGGGCCGCCCCTCGCTCCATGTCGATCAGGCGCAGGGGATCCTCGATCTCGCAGGGGTCATTCTGGTAGTGCTCCACCTTCTCGGGGGTGTCGATCCCCCGGGCGCAGAGCACTTTGCAGCAGAGGGGGGCTAGCCCCGTCTGCGCCGCCACGGCAGACCATTTCTCCGCCGGGGTGTTGGGTAAAATCCACTGGTTCATACTCAAAGTTGCCATCCACTTCCATTCGGGCCGCCGGGAAAACCCGGCGGGATGCAGAAAATCAATATCAGTTTATTTTATCACCTACCGCCGCCCGGCGCAAGTTTCCCCGCCGCCCCGGTCGCGCCCGGCCCTGTCCCGGGGGTGACGACAACTATATATAAGAAGAAATATCCCCTTTTCTCCCGCCGCGCCCCGTTTGGGGGAATAAACGCCCCTCTTTTTTCCGATCCTATCGCATCGGGAACAGCCGCAGACCCGTCTGTCAAAAAGCGGCTTTCTCGCTCCGCTTTTCGTCAAACCGGCCGCACCGCGCCCCCTCCCCTTTTCGACAAAATCAATCTCGGCTAAATTTTTTGGGCAGAATGCTCAGTATTCCTCCCCTCTTTTGTGCCGTCTGCTCAAAAAAGCTTTTTTCCAGCTTTCGGTTTTTATGAGTTGCAACATTGCGGAGCCATCAAAAAAGGAGTAGGATTATCCGTGGAACGTTCACTTCACACGGGAAAGGAGGCAGGTTCTATGGAAGATTTGATCCATAACCTATTGGAGATCGACCGGGGCGCCCAAAAAAAGCTAACCGACGCCGAGACCCAGCGAAACCAGATCCTCGACTCGCTGGAAGAGCAGCAGCAGGCCCTCAGCGACGAGATCCTGGCCACGGCCAAGGCCGAGGTGGCCCAACTGCAAAAGGACAGCGACGCGCGGGTGCAGGCCCGGTCGGAGGAGCTGAAAAAACGGTACGCCGACGCGGTGCAGGCGCTGGACGAGAGTTACCAGCAGCGAAAAGACAGTCTGGTGGATGCTATCGTGCAGCGCTGCGTGGGCGGTGAGTAGGGCATGTTCACGACCTTCTCTCAAAACGCCATCCTCGCCAAGATCAAGGCCATGTACGGCAAGCGGATCACCCCCTCCCAGTACGGGGAGATGCTGCACAAGACCTCTTTGAGCGAGCTGGCGGCCTACCTCAAAAACAGCACCCACTACCAAGACGCCATGGACACAGTCAACCCGGCGGCCCTGCACCGCGGCCAGCTGGAAGCCACTGTGAAAAAAGACCTGTTTTACTCCCTGCTGCGGCTGGTGCGCTATCTGCCCGGCCGCAAGGAGCGCGAGCAGTACGTCAGCTTCTTCATCGGCCAGATCGAGATGGACCAACTCATCGGCTGCATCAACCGGCTGGACGCCGAGGGCGAGACCCACTTTGTCCCCGAAGTGCCCACCTTCCTGCTGGACTACCTCTCCTTTGACGCGGTGGCCCTGGGCCAGGCGGAGACCGGGCGGGAGCTGCTGGAACTGCTGGAAAAGACCCCCTATTACAAGACGGTGGAGCCCTTTGCCCTGGCCCCCGGCGAATTCGATGTCAGCAGCTGTGTCATCGCCCTGCGCCAGCAGTACTACAACCGGCTGTTCTCCCTCATCGAGGAGACCTACAAGGGCAAGACCCGGCAGGAGATGATGGACATCGTCTCCACCAGCCTGGAGCTGCAAAACATCACCAACCTCTACCGCCTCAAGGTGTATTTTCACTACAAACCCGAGGAGCTGGACCGGTTCATCGTCCACAACGAGTACTCCCGCCTCTCCGACAGGTTTTTGCAATCCCTCGCCGCGGCCCCCAGCGGGGACGCCTTCATCCGGGAGATTGCGCAGAGCAGCTACAAAAACTACTTCGACAAAGACGATTTTCTCTATATCGAGTACCACACCAGCTACATCAAGTACCACCTGAGCCGCCGCCACATCAGCTTTGCCACCAAGGCGGCCACCGCCTTTCTGGCCTATGTGACCCTGGGCACAGTGGAGTGCGACAACATCATCCACATAGTGGAGGGGATCCGCTACGGGGTGCAGCCGGAGGACATTCAGAAGCTGCTCATCATCTAGGCGGCGCCACCGCCTGGAGAAATGCCTGACGCGAAAGGAGAATCACGCACTATGGCAATACAAAAGACGACCCTGGTCAGCCTGATCGGTCGCCTGGAAAATTTGGACGAGGTGGTCTTGCGGCTGAGCCGGCTGGACTACTTCCACCCGGAGGAGATCACCTCCAAGAGCGGGGCGGTCTCCAAGGCCGCCTCCGCCGAAAACCCCTATACCGAACTGGCCGACGCCCTGCGCTCGGCCTGCACCGACGCCGGGCTGACCCCGGTGGCGGTGCCCGGCGACCAGCTGGAGCGCAGCAGCCACGACCTGAACCTGGCGGATGTCCGCCGGTTCGTGGAGTCGTTCCGGCAGGGGTTCGACGCGGCCGACCAAAAGGAAAAGGAGATCGCGAAGCTGGTGGAGGAACACCGCCTCAACCTCTCCCACCTGGACATGATCCGCAGCTTTCACACCAGTTTTGACGAGCTGTTCAAGGCCAAGTACCTGAAGGTGCGCTTTGGGCGGCTGCCGCTGGAAAACTACAAAAAGCTGGAGCACTACCAGGACAAACCCTTCTTCCTCTTCACCTTTTCCAGCGACAAAAACTACCAGTGGTGCCTCTACCTGACCGGGGAGCAGCACGCCGCCGAGGTGGACTCCATCATGGAGGCCCTCTACTTCGAGCGGGTGCGCATCCCCGACTACCTCCACGGCGAGCCGGAGGACGCCGCCGCCTACCTGGAGGAAAAGCTCGCCGAGGAACAGGCGGCCCTGGAGGGCTGCAAGGGCGAGCGCGACCGGCTGGTGGAAGAGGGGCGGGAGACCCTCCTCTCCTACTACGCCACCGTCCAGTTCATGCAGGAGACCTACGGCGTGCGCCGGTTCGTGGGCACCAGCTTTGACAAGTTTGCCGGCGGCGACTACTTCGAGTTCGCCGGCTACGTCCCCGCGGGGAAGGAGGGCGACTTCGAGGCCCTCTTCGGCGACCTGCCCACCGTGGTGGTCACCGCCGAGAAGTCCGACGACGGGGCGGTCCCCATGCTGCCCGGCCTGGTGACCCACTCGATGAAGGAGGCCCACGAAAAGGGCACCCGCCCCGAAAAGCCCACCAAGCTGAAAAACAACTGGTTTGCCCGCCCCTTCGAGATGTACGTGGAGATGTACGGCGTGCCCAGCCACCGCGAGATCGACCCGACCCCCCTGGTGGCCTTCACCTACACCCTCCTCTTCGGCATCATGTTCGGAGACGTGGGCCAGGGGCTGCTGATCGTGCTGGGCGGCTTCCTCTTTGCCAAGTGGAAGAAGTCCCGCCTGGGCGAGATCATCATGCGCATGGGCATCAGCTCCACCCTCTTCGGCTTCCTCTACGGCTCGGTCTTCGGTTTTGAACACGCCCTCGACCCGCTGTACCGGGCCATCGGCTTTGCCGAAAAGCCGGTGGAGGTGATGAACGCCCAGACCATCAACGTGCTGCTCATCGGCGCCGTGGCCCTGGGGGTGGTGCTCATCCTCACCTCGATGGCCCTGAACATCTACATCGGGCTAAAAAACCGCGATTACAGCAAGGCCCTCTTCTCCCAAAACGGGGTGGCCGGCTTTGTCCTCTACGCCACGGTCATCAGCGCCATCGGCCTGCCGATGCTGGGGGTCAGCTTCTCCCTGAACCTGCCCATCATCCTCATCTGCATCGTCATCCCCATCATCTGCATCTTCATGCGGGTACCCCTGGGCAACCTCCTGCTGAAAAAGGACGCCTTCCCCGAAGGGGGCTTTGGCGCCTACGCCCTGGAAAACATCTTTGAGATGCTGGAGATCGCCATCTCCTTTGTGGCCAACACCATGTCCTTCCTCCGCGTCGGCGGCTTCATCCTGAGCCACGCGGGGATGATGAGCGTGGTCTTCACCCTGGCGGGGATGTTCGGGCCGGTGGGCTATGCCGTCACCGTGGCCCTGGGCAACCTCTTCGTCATCGGGCTGGAGGGCCTGGTGGTCGGCATCCAGGTGCTGCGCCTGGAGTTTTACGAGATGTTCGGCCGCTACTACTCGGGCGAAGGGGTGCCCTTCACCCCCATCAGCCAGATCGTGCACGAGCACGCCAACTGAGCCGCTCTGCGCGCCACTCCCCACCGGGAAAGGCGGGCCGCCCTGTTCTAGGGCCGCCCGGAGAAACATAAATACGTTTGACAATTTCTAATTGGAGGTTTTATCACTATGGATATCCTGCTTCTGACCGCGGCCACCGCCGCCATCGCCGCCCTGTTTTTCTACCTGTTCAAAGCCCGCAAAGCCGGGAAGAAAGCCCCCTCGATGATGAAGAAACAGCTCATCGCCTTCGGCGCCACCTGCCTGGGCTCGGTCCTTCTGCCGGTGGTCAGCTACGCCGCTGAGGCCCCCGCTGCCGCCGCTTCCTCCTCCGCCGCCGGCATGGCCTACCTGGCCGCCGCCCTGGTGACCGGCCTGGCCTGCATCGGCTGCGGCATCGCCGTCGCCGCCGCCGCCCCCGCCGCCATCGGCGCTGTCAGCGAGAACGACAAGACCTTCGGCAAATCCCTGATCTTCGTGGCCATGGGCGAGGGCGTCGCCATCTACGGCCTGCTCATCTCCATCATGATCCTCAACAAAGTCTAAGCCAAAGAAGGCATCTGCAATGAAATTTTTTGTGATCAGCGACAACAGCGACACCTATATGGGCATGCGTCTGGCCGGGATGGAGGGGACCGTCGTCCACCAGTACGACGAGACGGTGGCCGCCCTCAAAACCGCCATGGAGGATCCCGACATCGCCGTGGTGCTGATGACCCAGAAGCTGGTCTCCCTCTGTCAGGACCTGGTCTACCAGTACAAACAGCAGAGCAAGACGACCCTGATCGTGGAGATCCCCGACCGGCACGGCTCCTCCCACCTGGAGGAGAACCTGGCCCGGTACATCAAAGACGCCATCGGCGTGAAGATTTGAGGTGGCTTAGATGCTTTCAAACGAAGAAAAACTGGAACTCATCCGCAAGGAGATCGAACAGACGGTGGAGGAGCAGGCAAGCGCCATTTTGAAGTCCGCCTCGCAAAAGCGGATCTCCGCCCTCTCCAACGCGGAGGCCAAGGCCAACGAGGACGCCGCCCGCCATGTGGAAAAGGCCAAAAAGGACATCCACACCCGGGAGACCACCGCCATCTCCAAGGCCACCCTGCAATACCGCACCGAGCTGCTGCAGCGCAGCGAGGGCTATGCCAAAGAGATTTTTGAGGCCGCCCGGGCCCGGCTGGTGGCCTTTCACCAGTCCCCCGAATACGCCGCTTACTTAAAGGCCCGGCTGACGGCCGTGGCCTCCGATCACTCCTTTGCCTCTGTCACCGTTCGCCTCTCCCCCGCCGACAAGGCGCTGGAAGGGCTCTGCGGCGAGGCGTTCTCCGTCCCCTGCCGGGTGGAATACGACGACGCCATCGCCGTGGGCGGCTTTGTCGCCGAGAACCTGGACGAGGGCTACGCCTGCGACGAGACCCTGGACAACGCCCTGGAGGAGCAGCGGGCGTGGTTCTACGCCAACTCGGGCCTGGTCTTAAAGGCCATTTAGGCCCTTTGCGGGGCAATGGGCCCTCCTCTGCCTGCCCAACCAACTTCTAAGGGGGTACGATATTTTTGAACACCATTTATTCCATCAACGGCCCGGTGGTGAAGGTGCGCGACACCAAGGACTTCTCCATGGGCGAGATGGTCTATGTCGGCCAGAAGCGCCTCATGGGCGAGGTCATCATCGTCAACGATGCGGCCACCACCATCCAGGTCTACGAAGAGACCTCCGGCCTGCGGCCCGGGGAGCCGGTGCTGGGCACCGGCAGCCCCATCAGCGTCACCCTGGGGCCGGGCATCATCTCCAACATCTACGACGGGGTGCAGCGCCCCCTGGGAAAGATCGAAGAGCAGGAGGGCGCCTTCATCGGCTCTGGCGTGGAGATCCCCTCCCTCGACCCCGAGCGGGAGTGGGACGTCACCGTCCTCGCCAAACCGGGGGAGCTGGTCTCGCCCGGCCAGATCATCGCCACCTGCCCTGAGACCTCCCGCATCGAGCACCGGGTGATGGTGCCGCCCCACCTGAGCGGCACCGTCCTCACCGCCGCCGAGAGCGGTCCCCACCGGGTGGAGGACGTGCTCATCACCGTCAAGGACGAGCGGGGCGCCACCCACGAGGTGAAGATGTGCCAGAAGTGGCCCATCCGCACCCCCCGCCCCACCAAGACCCGCCTCCCCATCTCCCAGCCGCTCATCACCGGCCAGCGGGTCATCGACACCATGTTCCCCATCGCCAAGGGCGGCACCGCCGCCGTGCCCGGGGGCTTTGGCACCGGCAAGACCATGACCCAGCACCAGATCGCCAAGTGGTGCGACGCGGACATCATCATCTACATCGGCTGCGGCGAGCGCGGCAACGAGATGACCCAGGTGCTGGAGGAGTTCGGCTCCCTCATCGACCCCAAGACCGGCCGGCCCCTGACCGACCGCACCGTCCTCATCGCCAACACCTCCAACATGCCGGTGGCCGCCCGCGAAGCGTCCATCTACACCGGCATCACCCTGGCCGAGTACTACCGGGACATGGGCTACCACGTGGCCATCATGGCCGACTCCACCTCCCGCTGGGCCGAGGCCCTGCGCGAGATTTCCGGCCGCTTGGAGGAGATGCCCGCCGAGGAGGGCTTCCCCGCCTACCTGCCCTCCCGCATCGCCACCTTCTACGAGCGCGCCGGATACATGGTCAACCTAAACGACAGCGAGGGCTCCATCTCCATCATCGGGGCCGTCTCCCCCCAGGGCGGCGACCTCTCCGAGCCGGTGACCCAGAACACCAAGCGGTTCGTCCGCTGCTTCTGGGCGCTGGACAAATCCCTGGCCTACGCCCGGCACTACCCGGCCATCAACTGGACCACCAGTTACAGCGAGTACCTGGACGACCTGGCCGGCTGGTACAACGCCCACCTGGGCGAGCGCTTCCTGCGCTACCGCAGCCGGATGGCCCAGATCCTGCAGGAGGAGAGCCAGCTACTGGAGATCGTCAAGCTCATCGGCGCCGACGTGCTGCCCGACGACCAGAAGCTCATCATCGAGGTGGCCAAATTGGTCCGCACCGGCTTCTTGCAGCAAAACGCCTTCCACAAAGAGGACACCTATGTCCCCCTGGAGAAGCAGCTGGAGATGATGCGCACCATCTGGTACCTCTACAAAAAGGCCCTGATCGTGGTGAACGAGCGCCAGATCCCGGTCACCACCATCGCCGGCAGCGGGCTGTTTGACAAGATCAACAAGATGAAATACGACATTGAGAACGACCGGCTGGACAAATTTGACAGCCTCCGCCAGGAGATCGACTCCACCCTGGCGGCCATGAATTAGAGAGGGGGCGGCGAGTTTGAGTTTACAGTATGTAGGACTAAAAGAGATCAACGGCCCCCTGGTGGTGCTGGACAAGGTGCAGGGCGTCAGCTTTGACGAGATCGTCGAGATCCGGCTGGACAGCGGCGAGACCCGCACCGGCCGCATCGTCGAGATTGAGGGCGAGCGGGCGGTCATCCAGGTGTTCGAGGGGACCGAGGGCCTCTCGCTGAAAAACACCAAGACCCGCCTCACCGGGCACACCATGCAGATCCCCCTCTCCCCCCAGATCCTGGGGCGGATCTTCTCCGGCGCGGGCCGTCCCATCGACAACTTGGGCGAGATCCACGCCACCGAGTTTGCCGACGTCAACGGCAAGCCCATCAACCCGGTCTCCCGGGTCTACCCCCGAAACTACATCCAGACCGGCATCTCCTCCATCGACTGCCTGGCCACCCTGATCCGTGGGCAGAAGCTGCCCATCTTCTCCGGTTCGGGAATGAGCCACAACAAGCTGGCGGTGCAGATCGTCAAGCAGGCCAAAATCGGCGACGGGGAGGACTTCTGCATCGTCTTTGCCGCCATGGGGGTGCAAAACGACGTGGCCGACTACTTCAAGCGCAGCTTTGAAGAGGCCGGCGTCATGAGCAACGTGGTCATGTACCTCAACCTGGCCTCCGACCCCATCGTCGAGCGGATCATGACCCCCCGCTGCGCCCTGACCGCGGCCGAGTTTTTGGCCTACGAGCTGGGCAAGCACGTGCTGGTCATCATGACCGACATGACCTCCTACTGCGAGGCGGTGCGGGAGTTCTCCTCCTCCAAGGGCGAGATCCCGGCCCGAAAGGGCTTCCCCGGCTACCTCTACTCCGACCTGGCCAGCCTCTACGAGCGCGCCGGCATCATCAAGGGGAAAAACGCCTCGGTCACCCAGATCCCCATCCTCACCATGCCCAACGACGACATCACCCACCCGGTGCCCGACCTGACCGGCTACATCACCGAGGGGCAGATCGTTCTGGACCGGGGGCTGGACAACCAGGGCATCTTCCCGCCGGTCTCGGTGCTGCCCTCCCTCTCCCGTCTGATGAAGGACGGCATCGGCGCCGAGTACACCAGAGAGGACCACTCCGCCGTCTCCAACCAGCTGTTTGCCTGCTACGCCCAGGTGCAGGACGCCCGCAGCCTGGCCTCGGTCATCGGCGAAGAGGAGCTCTCGGACACCGACAAGAAGGTCCTGGTCTTTGGGCGGGAGTTTGAAAAGCGCTTCCTCAACCAGGGGGAGGACGGCGGCCGCACCATCGACGAGACCCTGGACCTGGCCTGGGAACTGCTGAGCATCCTGCCCCGGCAGGCCCTGGACCGCATCGACAACAAGCTGGTGGACCAGTACTACCGCCCCGAGGTCTTTGAGGCCTTCAACAAGGAGAACGGCTGATGGCCGGGCAGGTATTCGCCACCAAGGCCAACCTGATGGCCACCCGCAAATCCCTGGACCTGTCCAGCCTGGGCTTTGACCTGCTGGACCGCAAGCGCAACGTCCTCATCCGCGAGCTGATGCAGCGGGTGGACGAGGCCAAGGCCATCAAGGACGAGGTGAGCGCCACCTTCCGCCAGGCCTACTTTGCCCTGCAGCAGGCCAACATGTCCCTGGGCAAGATCGACCACCTGGTGGGCAGCGTCCCGGTGGACGACAGCTTGCAGATGACCTCCCGCAGTGTGATGGGGGTGGAGATCCCCCACCTCACCTATGAGGACGCCGACCCCCGGCCGGTCTACGGCTTCGAGCTGTCCAACTCCAAATTCGACGACGCCTACCGCAAGTTTCAAAAGGTCAAGGAGCTGTCGGTCCGCCTGGCCGAGGTGGAGAACAGCGTCTACCGGCTGGCCGGGGCCATCCGCAAGACCCAGAAGCGGGCCAACGCCCTGGAGCACATCATCATCCCCGACCTGAAGGCCACCGAAAAGGCCATCACCGAGGCCCTGGAGGAGAAGGACCGGGAGGAGTTCTCCCGCCTGAAGGTGATCAAGGCGCAGAAGGAAAAAGCCGCCCAGGCGGCCGATGACCGACCCGCTTGACCGCCCCCACGGCCCCAGATAAAAAACAGGCGAGCAGCTTGCCCGCCTGTTTTTTTGCGCCCTATTTTCTCAGAGCCCCGCTCCCCCGCTGTGCTGCAAAATGGACTCCACCGTCTCCTCCGGAATCTGCTCCGAGCTGTCGAGCCAGAGGCCGAGACGAGGGGTCTCGCGCAGGAAGTCGGCGCAGAGCCGCTCCACCGCAAAGCCGGTGTAGCCGGTCTTGCCCCGCCCGGCCTCCCGCCGCCGCACCACCTCTGCCCGCGGGCAGAGCACCACCGGGAAGATGGAGTATCCCCGCAGCAGCTCGATCATCTCGGGCAGCGCCCGGCCGTAGTAGTTGTCCTGCAAAACCACCGTGAAGCCGGCCTCACAGTATGTCTTGGCCGCCTGGGCGGCCAGGCGGTAGCGCAGGGCCAACTGGTCGAGGGCCCCCTGGGTGGGGGTCTCGCTCATCTCCTCCCTGCCGGCGACGATCATCCGCCGAAAAACATCCCCCCGCAGGTGCACGCCCCGCGCCATCCGCTCGGCCAGCAGCTGGGCCACGGTGGACTTGCCCGCCGCCATCACTCCGGTGATGAGATAGATCCTCCCCGCCATCGCCTGTTCCTCCCCTTTGACATGTGGGGCGGCCCGCTTGGACGCGCCCCTCCCTGGCCACCAGTATACCGCCCCGGGGCCGGTCGCCGCAACCCCTTCCCCCACCCCCAATCGACAAATGGGGACAAAGATGCTACACTGAACAGGTCAAACCGGCCCACTGCGGCCACCAGAAAAGAGGAGAGCGCCATGCCAGAACTGCCAGAAGTCGAAGCCGTCAAGCGGGTCGTCGAACCCCAGATCCGGGGCCGCCGCATCCAGCGGGTCACCGCCCACAACCCCAAAGTCATCGCCCGCCCGGGGGCGGAGGAGTTTTGCCGCCTGGTGCAGGGGCAGACCTTCTCCACCGTCGACCGGCGGGGCAAATTCCTCACCCTGCACCTGGAGAGCGGCGACCGCTTCGTCCTCCACCTGCGGATGACCGGCAACCTCCTGCCCACCCCCGGCGGCCACCCCCAGGAAAAGCACACCCACCTGGTCTTCACCCTGGACGACGGCAGCGAGCTGCGCTACATCGACCTGCGCCGGTTCGGCCGCTTCTGGCTCCTGCGGGCGGGGGAGGAAGACTGCTTTACCGGCATCGACCGCCTGGGGCCGGAGCCCTTTGACCCCGCCTTTGATGCCGCCTACCTGGCCGGACAGCTGGCGCGGCGCAAAAGGGCGGTCAAGGAGTGCCTTCTCGACCAGTCCATCGTCGCCGGCATCGGCAACATCTACGCCGACGAATCCCTTTTTGCCGCCCGCATCTGCCCCACCCGCCCGGCAAACACCCTCACCCAGGAGGAGGTCGCCCGCCTGGCCCGGCAGATCCCCGCCATCCTCCGGGCCGCCATCCAGGGCAAGGAGACCTCGCCCGAGGAGTACCTGGCCAGCGGGGGGCGCAACTACCGGGGCAGCTCCTTCTTTCAGGTCTACGGCCACGGGGGGGAGCCCTGCCCTGCCTGCGGCGCACCCCTCTGCCGAACCGTCATTGGCGGGCGCAGCAGCGTCTACTGCCCCTGCTGCCAGCTCCCGCTGACAAAAGAAAGGTGATTTCAGTGCTCGTCAGCAAAACCCGCACCCCCGAAGAACAGGCCGCCTATCTCGTCGAACTGCGCAGCTGGCTGGAGGGGGAGCGGGATACCCCTGTCGAGGAGATGTCCTCCTTCTTCGCCCACCGGCTGGACCAGTACGAGGGCGTTCACCTGGCCCACTGGGCGGCCGAGTACGAGGCGCTGGCCGACTACCTGCCCGACGGCCTCTCCACCCTGCTGGACATCGGCTGTGGCACCGGGTTGGAGCTGGCCTCCCTCCTGCGCCGCTTCTCCGACCTGCGGGTCACCGGCATCGACCTCTCCGCACCCATGCTCGAAAAGCTGCGGCAGAACTACCCCTCTTCCCGGGTGGAGACCATCTGTGCCGACTACTTCAGCTATCCCTTTGAAGGGCGGCAGTACGACGCCGCCCTTTCTTTTGAGACCCTCCACCACTTCCCCTACCAAAAAAAGAGGGAGATCTACCGCAAACTCTACCGGGCCGTCCACAGCGGCGGCTGCTATCTGGAGTGCGACTACCTGGCCTGCTGCCAGGAAGAGGAGGACCTCTGCCTGGCCGAATACCACCGCCGCCGGCAGGCAAGCGACCTGCCCGAAGGGGCGTTTGTCCACATCGACATCCCCCTCACCCTCGCGCACCAGACCGAACTGCTGACCGAGGCGGGCTTCGCCCGCGTCGAGCTGCTCTACCAAAACGAGGGCACCGCCCTCCTGCGGGCGGAGAGAGAATAGACCGGCGCGCCTTTCCCCGGCGAGGCTGTGTCCCCGACAAAGGGGCGCCCCGCCGCACCTCCTGCCAAACGCGAAGTTCACCCATCCGACCTCTCTGCACAAGGGGGAACGGGCATCCGCCCGTTCCCCCTCTTTCTGTCGCCCCCTTTGGCCCCCCCGACCAGAGTCGCTTTCTTCCCAACGGCGCAGGGATTGGGACAGCCGCACCCCCTCCTTCTAAATACCCGCGTGGGGTGCGACCGCCGGTTACCATTCGGCTCCTTGCCGAGAAAAGCATTTCAGTTCATGCCTCCGCACGGGGGATGATGGGAGGAGGCGCACCCGTCCCCCGAAGCCGGCTTTATTTCAATCCGCATATCCTGCGTGGGGTGCGGAGCCGGTGTCCCGCCGGCCTCTACCTCACTGCCAGAGATTTCACTCCACACACCTGTGTGGGGGACGACCACTGTACACGCTGAGAATGAGGCTCTGGAAAAGTCCCATTTCGCCCCACGTAGGGTGAGTGGATTGAAATAAGAGAGGTCTGGCTTGCCCTACCTCAGCATCCAGGTCTCACGCCCGCGCGGGGTGCGACCAAGCAGGTGACCGCTCACTCCCGGCCGGCTTTATTTTGATCCGTATACCCCGCAGGAGGATGGATAGTCAAATAAAATCGCTCTTTTTTTATTTTTTGCTTGCAATAGTGTGTGATACACACTATAATGAAATTGCAAATACAGTGCATTGCTTATCACCGCCTGTCTGCCAGGCATCAAAGGGGGGATTTCAATGGGCAAAGACGATCTGTTGGGCAGCTTGGAGCAGGAGCTGCGGCGGGGGACCCTTGTTCTTTGCACTCTGGGGCTGCTGCGCCGCCCCATGTACGGCTACCACCTGGTCAGCACCCTGGCGCAAAAGGGCATCCCGGTGGAGGCAGGCACCCTCTACCCGCTGCTGCGCCGGTTGGAGGGACAGGGGCTCCTGCACAGCGTGTGGGAGACCGACGGGGCCAAACCCCGCAAGTACTACTCCCTCACCCCAGAGGGGGCTGTCGTCTACCGGCAGCTGCAAGAACAGTGGAAACAGCTCTCCCACAGCGTGGAAGAGATCGAAAAGGAGGCAAAAAATGACCTTTGAAACCGTCGAGCGCTACCTCTACGCCGCAACCAAGGATCTGCCAAAAAAAGCCGCGCCGACATCGAGCGGGAGCTGCGGGCCGACATTGCCGACATGCTGGACGCCCGCTGCCAGGGCCGAGCGGTGGAGGAGAGTGACATCCGCGCCGTTTTAGAGGGGTTCGGCCCCCCGGAGGCCCTCGCCCGCCGCTACGGCGCCCGCGAGGGGCGCGGCCTCATCAGCCCCCTCTGGTACGGCCCCTACAAGGCCGCCCTGGCCGTCTCCCTGGGCGGGTGCGCCGCCATCCACTTTGCCGTCTGGGGGATCGGCACGCTGATCAGCCTGCTAAAGGGCAGCGGCATTTCGGTCGCCCCCTCGCCCCTCTTCCTGCTGCGCTCCTTCTTCACCTGGGCCTTCCCCCTCTTCGCCGTCGTCACCCTGGTGGTCGCCCTTCTCGATCGCCTGGGGGTGCCGGGTAGGCGGGAACAGCCCGCGGACTGGATCTCCGCCCTCCCCCCCATCCCCACCGAGAAGGCCCGCATCAGCCGGGGGGAATCCATCGTCGGGGTGGTGGGGGCCGCCGTCATGGTGACCGTCATGCTCAACTTTTCTGCCCTCTCCGCGGCCGCGTTTGCCGGACAGGGGCCGATACAGCTGCTGTCCCCCCAGGCAGAGGGCCGATTCGTCGCCGGGGCGATCCTCCTCTTCCTGCTGGCGGGCGTCGTCCACCTCTTCGCCCTTGTCGAAGGGCGCTATTCCGTCCGCTATGCGGCGGTCTCCACCACCCTTCACCTCTTCACCGGCGGGATCGCCTACTTTTCGCTTCGCATCCAGCCCTTTTTCAGCGGCGAGCTGATTGCCCTGGTGGAGCAAAACACCCCCGCCGGCTTCCTTCCCCTCTTTCTCCACCTCAACGACATCGTCCTGGCCTGTATCCTCTTCTCCCTGGTCCTCGACACCGCCGAGACCCTCTACCGCACCGCCCGCTACGGCTGCCGGTAGCCACTCCCCACCTCCCCGAGAGAGGGGGCGAAGCAGGTTCGCGCCTGCCCCGCCCCCTCTCTCTGCCTTTTTCCGCTGCCATCGCCTTTGCGGGGGGCCTTTCAAGAAACAGCCCGCCGCAACCGATACTTGCCCCCCGGTTGCTGGCCCTTTGCCCCGGGGTGTGGTATCCTTGGAGCGAGGTGAGAAGAGATGTCCCTTTCAGAAAACATCCGCGAGGCCCGGCTGCAGGCCGGCCTCTCGCAAGAACAGGTGGCGGAGGCCCTGGAGGTGAGCCGGCAGGCCATCTCCCGCTGGGAGCGGGGCGCCAGCCGGCCCAGCACCGCCAATCTCGTCGCCCTGGCAGAGCTGTTTCACCGGTCGGTGGAACAGCTCACCGGCCGGTACGCCTCCTCCCTGCAGGTGGAGGAGGGGGCCAAGCGCATCTGCGATCGGTGCGGCCGGCGCGCCATCTTCTACGGCGACCCCGGGCGGGAGAGCGCCTTTTGCAGCGAGGACTGCCGGGCTGTCTACGGCCGGGAGATGGCGGGCATTCAAAAGCACCTGAAATGGTTTTGGGCGGGCATCGTCCTCTCCTGTCTCCTGATGGTGGGCGGCTCCCTTTTTCAGTCGCGCTTTCCCGTCAACTACACCGTTGGGGGCGGCATGACCCTGCTGGGGGCGACCCTCGTCCTCTTCCCCTTCTGCACCCCGCAGACCTATGCCAAGTTGGGCCTGCGCCGCGCCTCTATCCTGGGGCGGGTGCTGGGCTGTGCCGTCGAGCTATACGGCCTGTACATCCTCTTTTGGGGATGAGCAGAAAAAAAGAACAAAAAATAAAAAAGGCCGTTTTTTCAAATTCGTTTGCCGGTGCATAAATCCTCCCCTCCCACCCATACTAGAGGTGAAGCGTTTGCAAGGCGCTGTCATTTTCAATATTTCTGCGGATGGAGGTACCATTTGTATGGGAGTCGTATCCAAAATTGCCCTGGTACTGGTCATCATCGGGGCCCTCAACTGGGGGCTGGTGGGCATCTTTTCCTTCGACCTGGTGGCCTACCTGTTCGGCGGAATGGCCTCTCTGGTGAGCCGGATCATCTACACTGTGGTGGGGATCGCCGGGATCTGGTGTATCGCCCTGCTGTTCAAAGACAGCCGTGCGCTGGATGTCACCGAGTAGACACGGGCGCAAAATCCACAAAAAAGGGGCTTGGCAACTGCACAAATGCAGTGGCCGCGCCCCTTTTTTGCAGCCTCTTTTTGTGGTATGATAGCCGCAGAGCGGCTGTCGGGCCAGATCCTTGCACCCTGTGCAGATGGCCCGGCGGCTGAAAAATCGCGAAAGTGAGAAAGAGGTGTTCGCATTGGAGAATCTGTTTTTGAACCGCGCCAAGCAACTGGAGGAGGAGATCCGCTGGAACCGCAGAGCGGTGCACAGCTACGCAGAGGTGGGGCTGGACCTGCCCCAGACCACGGCTCTGGTCGCCGAAAAGCTGCGCTCTTTCGGCCTTGACCCCCAGCCCTGCGGCCCCGGCATCGTCGCCCTGGTGGGCAAACCGGCCGGCACCGGCAAGACCTTTCTGCTGCGCGCCGACATGGACGCCCTTCCCATGCGGGAAGTGACCGGCCTCCCCTTTGCCGCAGACAACAGCAACTGCCACTCCTGCGGGCACGACTGTCACACCGCCATGCTGCTGGGCGCGGCCAAGCTGCTCAAGGAGCGGGAGGCGGAGCTGGACGGCACCGTCAAGCTGATGTTCCAGCCCGGTGAGGAGCAGCTGGCCGGGGCTAAGGCCATGGTGGAGGCCGGGGTGCTGGAAGGGCCCAAGGTCGACGCGGCCATGGCCATCCACCTCTCGGTGGGGCTGCCCGACTCCTACACCGGGGCCGTTCAGTACGTGCGGGGGACCGCCGCCAATTCCGGCGACATGGTGCGCATCACCGTCAAGGGCTTTGGCACCCACGGCTCCACCCCCCAGCTGGGGGTGGACGCCATCAGCGTGGCGGCCCACATCGTGGTGGCTTTGGAAGAGGTCATCGCCCGCGAGGTGTCCACCACCGAGGGCTCGGTGATGATCGTCGGCAAGATCGAGGGCGGCGACACCTGCAACACCGTCTCCGGCCACTGCGTAATGGAGGCGTCCATCCGCGCCACCACCCACGAGCGCCGCGAGTTTTTGAAAAAGCGGATCAAAGAGGTGGCCGAGGGCACCGCCCAGGTCTACCGGGCCGAGGCCGAGGTGGAGTTTGTCTACGGCATGCCCCCCCTGGTCAACGACGCCGACACCTGCGACGAACTGGCCGCCTACTGCGCCAAGGTCGTCCCCGAGAAGGACGTGCAGGCGGTCCCCCCCTCCAGCGGGACCGAGGACTTTACATACGTGGCCCAGTACGTCCCCTCCTGCTATCTCAACCTGGGGGCCGGCAGCATCGGCGAGGGGCACCAGTGCTCGATGCACAACCCCGGCATGGTGCCGGAGGAGTCGGTCCTCCCCACCGGGGCCGCCCTCTACGCCCAGTGCGCACTGGATTGGCTGAAGGCCCACAAGTAAAGGCCGCTTCTGTCCCCACTGAAACCGGGGTCCTCCCTCTCTGGCAGAGAGGGAGGACCCCGGTTTTTGCCGACCAAAAAGGGCCCGCGCCACAGAAGGCGCGGACCCTTACCGTCAAACGGCTCTATTTCTCGATCAGTTCCAGGGTATCCCGGGCAATCATCAACTCTTCGTTGGTGGGGATGACCCAGGCCTCCACCTTGGAGCCCTCGGCGCTGAACTTGGCGTCCTGGCGGGAGGCGGCCTTGTTCTTCTCCTCGTCGAAGGAGAGGCCCAGGGCCTCCATCTCGCGGCAGACCTCGGCGCGGAAGACGTCGTCGTTCTCGCCGATGCCGCCGGTGAAGATGACCGCGTCCACCCCGTTCATGGCGGCGATGTAGCTGCCGATGAACTTTTTGATCTGGTAGACCACGATCTCCAACGTCATCTTGGCCCGGTCGTTGCCGCTGTTGGCGGCCTGGCGCAGGTCACGGCAGTCGCTAGAGACGCCGGAGAGGCCCAGGAAGCCCGACTTTTTGTTGAGCAGGTCGCTCATCTCGTCGGGGGTGAAGCCCTCTTTGTTCATCAGGTAGGTGACCACCGAGGGGTCGATGCCGCCCGAGCGGGTGCCCATGATAAAGCCGTCCAGCGGGGTGAAACCCATGGTGGTGTCCACCACCTTGCCGTCTTTGACCGCGGCGATGGAGCTGCCGTTGCCCAGGTGGCAGGTGATGATCTTGGTGCCCTCGAGGCCGCCCTTGATCTTGCCGTAGCGGGCGGTCACATAGCGGTGGCTGGTGCCGTGGAAGCCGTAGCGGCGGATGGAATACTTCTCGTAGTACTCGTAGGGGATGCCGAACATGTAGGCCTTGCGGGGCATGCTCTGGTGGAAAGAGGTGTCAAACACCGCCACCATCGGCATCTCCTTGCCAAAGACCTCCTGGCAGGCACGCATGGCGATGGCCTGAGGGGGGTTGTGCAGGGGGCCCAGCTCTTTGAAGGAGAGGATGTCGTCGATGACTTGGTCGGTCACCACGGTGGAGACCTTGTACTTCTCGCTGCCGTGCAGCACCCGGTGGCCGACGGCGGAGATCTCCTGCACGTTGTCGATGACCTTGCCCTCGCCGGAAGTCAGCATCTCGACCACGGCCATGAAGGCCTCTTTGTGGGTCGGGAAGGGCATGTTCTTCTCGATTTTTTTATCCCCAGCGCTGTGGGTGATGAGACCGTCTACGCCGATGCGCTCGCAGTTGCCCTTTGCCAGAACGCTCTCGTCCTGCATGTCGATGAGCTGGTACTTCAGCGACGAACTGCCGGCGTTGATGACCAATATTTTCATGAAAAAAGTTCCCCCTCAATTGATTTTTCGCCTGTCCTCGTTTGTTGACGAACACACTTGCGTACTATATAGTAGTATAAAATGGGAAAAAGTGCAAGGGGAAAAGCCGGAAGGAGGGCGTATTTGTGCGGATTTTCGGGGTCGTCTGCGAGTGCAACCCCCTCCACACCGGGCACATCTGGCTGCTGTCGCAGGCCAGGGCCCGCGGGGCGGAGGCGGTGGTCTGCGCCATGAGCGGCAACTTTGTCCAGCGGGGGGAGCCGGCCCTCCTCCCCTGGTGGGTGCGGGCGAGGGCCCTGCTGGAAAATGGGGCCGATCTGGTGGTGCAGATCCCCACCGCCCACTGCCTCTCCTCGGCCCAATTTTACGCCCAGGGCGGGGTCTCCCTGCTGGCCGCGCTGGGGGTGGACACCCTCTTTTTCGGCAGCGAGAGCGGCGACCGGGCCGGGCTGGAGGCGACTGCCGACCTGGTGGAGAGCAAGGCCTTTGTCCAATTGGCCAAAGCGCTGCAGCGGGGGAACCTGGGGTACCCCGCCGCCCGGGCCGAAGCCTGCCGCCGCCTGGGGGGAGAGGCGGCGCTCCTCTCCTCCCCCAACGACACCCTGGCGCTGGAATACCTGCTGGCCATCCGCCGCGCCGGGGCGGGGATGGATATCCTCCCCATCCGGCGCATCGGCGCGGGCCACCACGACGGCCGCCTGGGGGGACAGACCGCCAGCGCCAGCGCCCTGCGCGCCCTGCTGCGCGCCGGAAAGGGCGAGGAGGCGGCCCCCTATCTGCCGAAGGGGCTGCCGGGGCCGCACCCCCTGGCAGATAGCCGCTGGTTGGGGCGGGCGGCGGTGCTGGCGGTGCAGTTGGCCCCCCTCGAGCGGCTGGCAGCCCTCCCCTTCTGCGACGAGGGGCTGGCCCGCCGGCTGCAGGCCTGTGCCGACGGCGCCGCCGATTTGGAGGAGCTGGCCGCCCGCTGCGCCAGCCGCCAGCACACCCGCGCCCGGGTGCGCCGGGCCGTCTGGTGCCTGCTGCTGGACATCCGCCGGGAAGAGGTCCTCACCCCGCCCGACTGCCTGCGCATCCTGGGGGCCACCGAGACCGGCCTCGCCCTGCTGCGGGGGCCCCAGCGGCTGCCGGTCTGCCACAGCCTGGCCCGGGCGGAGGGCACCTCCTTCGGCCGGGTGGAGGCCCGCGCCGACACCGTCTATGCAAACTGCTTTGAGAAACCGTTGCCGCAGGGGGAAAGCTATCGGCAAAAGTTTACAAAGATATGAGAAGCGATTGCTTTTTCGACAGCCCCATGGCACAATAGATGGAGTGAGAGACAGCCTGTCCGGCAGCGCGCCAGGCAGGCGGACGGTCCGACGCGCCGGTGGCGCCGGTTGGGCCGCCTTTTGTACGCCTTGACATCAAAACAGACAGCGGGGGTATCAATTTGAAACATCAGCTCATCTATGTCATTGACTTTGGCGGCCAGTACAACCAGCTGATTGCCCGCCGGGTGCGGGACCTGGGGGTCTACTGCGAAGTGCTGCCCCATACCGCGCCGGTGGAGCAGATCCGGGCCGGGAACCCGTCCGGCATCATCTTTACCGGCGGGCCCAACAGCGCCTACCTGCCCGACTCGCCCCAGTGCGACCCGGCCCTCTACCAGCTGGGGGTGCCGATCCTCGGCATCTGCTACGGCGCCCAGATGATGGCCCACATGTTCGGCGGCAAGGTCGAGGCGGCCCCGGTGGGCGAGTTCGGCAAGACCGTCTGCAAGGTGGTGGGAGAGACCCCTTTTTTTGCGGGCATCCAGCAGGAGAGCGTGGTCTGGATGAGCCATGTGGACTACATCTCCCAGCCGCCCGCCGGCTTCTCCGTCACCGCCGTCACCGACAACTGCCCGGTGGCCGCCATGGAGTGCCCCGAGAAAAAGCTCTACGCGGTGCAGTTTCACCTGGAGGTCAACCACACCCAGCAGGGAAGCGAGATGCTGCACAACTTCCTCTTTGACATCTGCGGCTGTGTGGGCGACTGGAACATGGAGAATTATCTGGACAGCGAGATCGCCCGGCTGAAAGAGCGCATCGGCGGCAAAAAGGTGCTGCTGGCCCTCTCTGGCGGGGTGGACTCCTCAGTCTGTGCGGCCCTGCTCTCCCGCGCCATCGGCAAGCAGCTCACCTGCATCTTTGTGGACCACGGCCTGATGCGCTACAAAGAGGGCGACGCCATCGAGGAGACCTTCGGCAAGATGGACGTCAACTTCAAGCGGGTCAACGCCCAGGCGCGCTTTTTCGGCAAACTGGCCGGGGTGACCGAGCCCGAGGCCAAGCGCAAGGCCATCGGCGAGGAGTTCATCCGCGTCTTCGAGGAAGAGGCCAAGGCGATCGGCAAGGTGGACTTCCTGGCCCAGGGCACCATCTACCCCGACGTGGTGGAGTCCGGCCTGGGCGGCGAGAGCGCCGTCATCAAGAGCCACCACAACGTGGGCGGCCTGCCCGAGCACGTGGACTTCGAGGACATCGTCGAGCCGCTGAACATGCTCTTTAAAGACGAGGTCCGCCGCCTGGGCATCCTGCTGGGTCTGCCTAAGGAGATGGTCTGGCGCCAGCCCTTCCCCGGCCCTGGCCTGGGCATCCGCGTCATGGGTGAGGTGACCCCCGAAAAGGTTGACTTGCTGCAAAAGGCCGACTTCATCTTCCGCGAGGAGCTGGACAAGGCCGGCGAGTCCGGCAGTTTGAGCCAGTGCTTCGCCGTGCTGACCGAGCAGCGGACGGTGGGGGTCGTGGGTGATTTCCGCACCTACGGCTACACCCTGGCACTGCGGGCGGTCACCACCGACGACTTCATGACCGCCGACTTTGCCCGCATCCCCTATGACGTGCTGGAGAAGATATCCACCCGCATCATCGGCGAACTGCCGGGCATCGGCCGCATCGTCTACGACGTGACCACCAAGCCCCCGGCCACCATTGAGTGGGAATGATTTCAGAGGCCCGGAAAAGCCCGTGATTACTAGGCTTTCTAAGGCTTGATGCCCTCCGTGGCAACGATTTGGCAACAGTTTTCATTATTCCAAAGAGAAAGAGCTACCTGATTTGTGAAAGTCAGGTAGCTCTTTTTGTTTTACTTCTCTTTGCCAGGCTGCTTCTTCAATTCATCCACCAGCAGATCGCTAAGACCCTGGGAGGGAATGACCTTGTGCCAGTGGCCTGTGGTATCAAACTCCGGGTAGCGGTAACGCCAGCGATCGTAATCCTCTTTACTGATCTCTCCCGACTTCAGCTTGGCTGCCTGTTCTCCCCAGGCGCAGAGCATCTCATGGAGCCTTGCTGCGTCCTTGCCCTGAAATACATCTACCCGGAGATGTATTTCTCCGTCGCACTCGCAGATTTTCAGGCCGTAGCGGTCCTCCAAGGTAAAGAGAGTGTGCATAAGCCCCACATAGGAGTCTATGTCCGGCACAGCCAAGGCTTGGGGTGAGACCTCCAATATCTGTGCCAGTGCAGCAGTTAGGTCTGCCTTGGGCGTCCGTGACCCATTCTCATACTGGGCGAGACGGACATCGGCGGACTTCTCCGGGAAGCCCAGCGCCATACCGAGATATTTCTGCGTCATGCCCCGCAGGGTGCGGAAAAAGTGAATGCGCTCTCCAATCGCCATAACGGCCAACTCCCATCTGGATTCTTGATAAATTCAGCATAGCAGAAATGTTTAGGATAGTCAAGATGATTCTAAACAAATTTATTTAATATTTTTTTGCAAATCGCTTGACTTTAACTGATATGCTTAGTATAATGAAGATGATATAAGCAAATAAGTTTAAGCAACAGAAATTTTACAAATTGGACGCCCTCAAAACGGCGAAAAAATGTCCGTTGTAAAGTGAAGGGGGGAATTTCAGACGAAACAAAACTGAATGACCGTCCGACAGATACTTTCTCCGGGGAAGCAGGCGACGATATGAGCGTGCCAAGGAGAAGAACAAACGGCACAGCGCCGGGAAGGGTTGCCTGCCAGAGTCTGAGAGAGAAAGCGGCAAATAGAAACCACTACGACAAGGAAAGGAAGGTATTTTTGTGTATGGCAGAAAAACAGTCGTTTATGCGAGTCGATGAAGTGGCGCAGGAATTGGGCGTTTCCAAGTCCTATGCTTACAAGATCGTACAGAAACTCAATGCGGAACTGAAAAGCCTCGGTTACTTGACCATATCCGGCAGAGTCAACCGAAAGTTCTTCTATGAGAAGCTGTGCTACGGCGAAAAGGAAGGGAGGGGTATCTGATGGCGGTCTATAAGGAAGAAAAGACCAACACCTGGCGGGCGGTCTACCGCTATACCGACTGGAACGGCGAGCGCAAGCAGACTCAAAAGCGGGGCTTCAAGACCAAGCGGGAGGCTCAGGCATGGGAGCGGGAACAGCTCAATAAAGCCACCGCTGATTTGGACATGACCTTCAAGAGCTTTGTGGACCTCTATACGGCAGACATGAAAACCCGGCTCAAAGAAAACACTTGGGCCACCAAGGAGCATATCATCCGCACCAAGCTGCTACCCTATTTCGGTAAACTGAAAATGTGTAAAATCACGGCTCAGCAGATCATCACCTGGCAGAATGAAATGATGAACCACAAGGACGAGCAGGGCAAGCCCTATTCGCCGGTCTATCTCAAGACCGTCCACAACCAGCTCAGCGCCATTTTCAATCACGCGGTGCGGTATTACAATTTGCGGGAGAATCCCTGTAAAAAGGCCGGGAGCATGGGCAAAAAGAAAAACCGGGAGATGTTGTTCTGGACCAAGGAGGAGTATCTGAAATTTGCAGAGGCTATGATGGACAAGCCTCTATCGTTCTATGCGTTCGAGATGCTCTACTGGTGCGGCATCCGGGAGGGGGAGTTGCTGGCCCTCACTCCCGCTGATTTCGATTTTGAGAAAGGCACCGTGTCCATCAATAAATCCTATCAGCGGCTGAACGGGCAGGATCTGATTACCACACCCAAAACGGAGAAAAGCAACCGCGTCATCACCATGCCGCAGTTTCTGGCAAATGAAATCCAGGACTATCTCAAAATGCTCTACGGCATTGGGCCGCATGATCGGATGTTCACTGTCACTAAGAGCTATCTCCATCGGGAGATGGAGCGGGGTGCGAAAGAGGCTGGGGTCAAGCGCATCCGAATCCACGACATCCGGCATAGCGCGGTATCGCTTTTGATTGATATGGGCTTCTCCGCCACGGCCATCGCAGACCGGGTGGGCCATGAGAGCATCGACATCACTTACAACTATGCGCACCTTTTTCCGTCCAAGCAGGCGGAAATGGCGGACAAATTGAACATGGAAAGGGGCAGTTGAATTATGTCACATAAAAACAGGGACGAACACAACCGCTGGCGGAATAAAACGGTAGCTTTCCGCGTTTCGCCGGAGGAGGACGAGCAGCTTGAAATCTTTGTCAAGCTGTCCGGCCTGACGAAGCAGGACTACATCACCCGGCGGCTACTGGAAAAGGAAGTGGTGGTCCAGGGCAATCCCAGGGTCTACAAGGCCCTGCGGGAGCAGTTGGCCGCCGTGCTGGACGAGCTGCGGCGCATTGAGGCTGGGCAGGGCGTGAACGACGATCTGGTGGACACCATCCAGATGATCGCAATTATTATGAACGGAATGCAGGAGGAAACTGCCTATGGAAATTGACGCAAAAGAAAAGACTGCCCGAAGCACATCTGTTGGCGCAGATGAAAGGCAGTCCATTCAAAAAGATTCTGGCAATAGTATACCCGCTTCGGAGGCAAAAGGCAATGGGGAAATGGAAAATTTGGAGGAAATGTACCGTAAGATGCAGCGTATGGCTGACCCGCGCTACCTGCACACGCTCACCATGACGGAACTGTTTCAGACCGCCTACAAAAGTCGCCCGCCCATTATTGAAAACTTGCTCCATTCAGGGGCGTACCTTCTCGCTGGCGCGCCCAAGATCGGCAAGTCGTTCCTGGTTGCGCAGATTGCCTACCACGTCAGCACCGGGCAGGACTTGTGGGGGTGCAAAGTCCATCAGGGAACCGTCCTCTACCTTGCGTTGGAGGATGACTTCCAGCGCATCCAGAACCGGATGTTTATGATGTATGGTGTGAACGATACTCCGAACCTGCACTTTGCCACCGCCGCCGGAAAAATCGGGAACGGATTGGATGAGCAGTTGGAGAATTTCATGCGGGAACACCCGGATACCAAACTCATTATCATTGACACCATGCAGAAAATCCGGGAAGTGGGCGGCGAAGCGTACAGCTACGCCAGCGACTACGAGATCGTGGGCAAGCTCAAGCAGTTTGCAGATAAGCACTGTATCTGCGTGCTGACCGTCCACCACACTCGGAAGCAACCCGCCGGTGACGCCTTTGAGATGATCTCCGGCACCACGGGCCTGCTGGGCTGCGCGGACGGGTCGCTGCTGATGCAGAAGAAAAAGCGAACTGCGTTGGAGGCCACCATTGATGTAGTGGGGCGCGACCAGCAGGATCAGATTCTCTATCTGAAAAAAGACCCGGAAACGCAAATCTGGAATTTGGAGCGCATGGAAACGGAGCCGCACAAAGAACCGACGGACCCTGTGCTGGAAGCGGTGGCCCGGCTGGTCAATGCCGGTCAACCGGAGTGGACGGGCTCTCCCTCGGAGCTGGCCGCAGAGGTACAGGTGGGCATGGCGGCAAATGCGCTGACCAAGTACCTGAATGTCAAATCCGGCAGGCTGCTGGAAGAATATCATGTGGGCTACGAGAATAGGGCGCGCCACGCCGGACGGCAGGTAAAGCTCACCTACATGCTGGTGGAGGCTCCGGCCTTTGAAGTGGTTGATGATGGGCGCGACGGTAGCGACGGTTGCAACGGTGAAAATGCTGCCGCCCAAACAACCGTCGCTATCGTCGCAGCCGTCGCGGAGAGGAACGGAAGCGAATGAAGAATGTGCAGATTCCCTATGACTTGTTCGTGGCGCTGGTGGAGTATCACCTCGGCTATGATGACGAATACGAGGATGAAATCCGGCAGGGATTGGAGCAAAAGCTGGACGCTTTGGTGCGGCACGAGCTGTATGCCAAATATAAAACTGCGCCCAGCCCGGAAGAACGAGAACAGGCCAGGCAGGCGTACCTGGACCGGCGAGGTGTGTTCCCAGATTTTCGCTGGTAACAGGGATTTACTTTCGTACTAATCTCGCAGATGAAATTAGCACCAAAGTCAATCTTCTCCCTGCCGGCATGGACAGGAGCGTGACACGCTCCTGTGGCTGGCGGACAAGGTAATTGGTCAGCAGCGTGTCTTCTGCATCCCCGTCCCCATCGAAAAATCCGCAGAGTTGGAGATGGCTAAGGCCGGGAAAATCCAGTAGATTTTCCCGGCCTGTGGGCGGTTGATTTGGAGCAAACACGGTTGCGAAAAATCCGCCGGTCACACCGCATTTTGAGGCTGTGGGTATCACCTGCAAGCCGAAAAAGGCGGCGAGGCTCCCGCAGGAGCCGCACTCCCCCTCGGAGAGCCCACGATACTTTGCAGCCGCAGGATGAAAGTATCATAGTGGGTTATTACACTTCCGCAGAAGTGCATCCCCCAAAAGCTACCCGCATCTCAACCGCCCCTCGTGGGGCGAGAAAGGAGTTCTATGGCAAGAGGCGACGGTATCCATCGTACCAGCGCAAGAAATATGAGACTGACCACACCCAAACTGAAAAACGCGCAGCAGCACAACGAGCGCGAAAAAGGATCGTATGTCAACCAGGATATAGTCCCGGAACGTGCCCACTTAAACGTCCATTTCAAAAAACCGGACGGCGGCTACCTGGAACAGTTTGAACAGATGGAGGCAGACGGGATGATCTCCACACGCGGCATCAAGGAGGACGCTTTCCGCTATGGGGAGCTGATCTTCGATGTGAACTCCGCCTACTTTTTCAACCATGGCGGATATGACTTCGCAAAACAATTTTACCACGACGCCTACCAGGCTGCAATCAAAATCGTGGGCGGCGAACAGTACATTCTGTCGGCGGTCATGCACGCCGACGAGCGCAACCGGGCTATGTCCGAGGCATTGGGGCAGGATGTGTACCACTACCACCTTCATGTGGTCTATGTGCCGGTGGTGGAGAAGCAAATCCGTTGGTCCAAACGCTGCAAGGACAAGTCGCTGGTGGGCAAGGTAAAAGAAACGGTCATGCAGGTCAGCATGAGCAAGAAGTGGGCATCCAAGCCGGTTCTGGATGAGACCACCGGCGAACCGCTGAAAACGGCGAAGGGTAAGCCTGTTCTCAAAAAATCGTACAGCGTGTTGCAGGACGATTTCTTTCAATATATGCGCGAGGCTGGATACGCGGATATAGAGCGCGGTGAGCGCGGCAGTTCCGAGGAACATCTGACGGTGACGCAGTTTAAGGTGGAAAGAGAACAAGCGCGGCTGGCGGAGCTGCAAACAGAAAAATCGGAGGTTCAGGCGGAGATCGGCCAGCTTCGGACGGATAAGGCTGAGGCGGAAAAATCTGCCAAAGAAGCGCAGACGGAACTCCGGCTGCTGGCTCCCAAACTCAAGAGCATGGAGAAGCTGGCAGCTGAGTATTCTTCCGACCCGGAGGACCTGCTGCCACTCCCCGATCGAATGGAGTCCGCCAAATCCTACCGGGAGAAAAAGTCCAAGCCGCTGCTGGAGAAGATCGTCAAGGTGGTACGCTCCGTTTACCGGGCTTATCTGGATGTCTGCCAGAAATTCGAGCTGTTGCAGCGCAAATATGATACGGAGGTTCCGTATTTGAAAAAGCAGTTGGCCGAGGTCAGGGACGAAAATGCGGAATTGCAGGAAACCGCCAGAGACTATGACCGGCTGTGCCGGGCCTATGGGCCGGAGCGGGTAGCTGAAACGGTTGCCGCTGTCAAGCGGCAGGAACAGGCAGAGAAAGAGCAGAAAAGCAGTCAAAAACGGCGGCATGACCGGGATGTACGGTAATCCCGTGTAGAGCTGAGAAACGTTGATTTTTGCGGATAGAGTTACCTGAACTGAATCATGTATCGTTTGGGTGCTTTCTATCCGAAAATCCGCTTACTTTTGCCAGTGTAGAGCTGGAGAAAATTTGTGAAAATACGGAGGTTTTATGAGAACAGGTCTTTCCAAGAAGCAAAAGACAACCAGTGTCTTTTTTGACGAGGCAAGCCCCATCATTGAGGTGTGTACCTACAACACTTCCCTCAAAAAGAGGTTAAGCGAGTATGCGGCAAAGTATCCGGTCGAGTGCCGGTTGGTGGATGACGATGAGAACGGTTGCCTCACATTCGAGATCAGGAAAGGGCGGTTCAGTTTCAAGCTGAACGCCCCATACAGCGCGGAGCGCCGGAGGGCAGCCAGCGAGCTGGCAAAGAAGAATATCCAGAATTTGCAGCAAGGCAAGAAGTGATGACACGCCGCCCGTGGGGAGAATGTTTCCCTGCGGGCGGTTTTTTCTGTTTTTGATGCTCATGTTTTTGTGAGATTATCTTGAATATTCGTGCCTGTCGTGCTATAATAAAAAAGAATTCGACAACGAATGGAGATTTCGTTATGCCGGTTAGCTATGATAAGTTATGGAAAATGCTGATAGATAAGAAAATGAATCGGACCGATCTAAAAGATGCGGCTGGTATCAGCTTTAATGTTTTGGCAAAAATGGGACGAAATGAGTTTGTTTCAATGGAAAGCCTGCATAAAATCTGTCACACCTTATCTTGTGATATAGGCGAAATCATGGAGTTTACTGACAATGATGAACACGAATAATACCAAAGTTTCCCCGTTTTACGGAACTGCCAGGAGAGATCAATTTATGCAGCAACCATTGACTTGCGTTGAAATTTGTGCCGGAGCAGGTGGACAGGCTCTGGGCCTGGCTATGGCGGGCTTTGTCCACGTCGCCCTTGTGGAATATGAAGCTGACTATTGCAAAGTTTTGAAAGAAAACCGCCCGGAATGGAATGTCATTTGTGCCGATGTCCACGATTTTGATGGGCGTCCATATAGAGGTGTAGACTTGCTTGCTGGTGGCGTTCCTTGCCCGCCCTTTTCTGTTGCGGGCAAACAACTCGGGAAAGATGATGAACGCGACTTGTTTCCGGAAGCGATCCGGCTTATTGAGGAAATTAAACCAAGAGCAGTCATGTTGGAAAATGTGCGTGGGTTCTTGGACCCTGGATTTGATGAATACAGGGAGCATATTTTCTCCGAAATCCAGAAACTCGGTTATGTCACTCACATTAAATTGCTTAATGCATCCAATTTTGGAGTTCCGCAGCTGCGGCCAAGGGTTGTAATTGTTGGAATACGGAAAGACCAGCTTGGTGCGTTTGCTTATCCCGAAGAAAAGCCAGACAGTGCGCCCCCAGTTGGAAAAGTGCTATATGACTTGATGGC
Source organism: Bittarella massiliensis (ex Durand et al. 2017) (assembly GCF_009876955.1). Classification (NCBI taxonomy): domain Bacteria; kingdom Bacillati; phylum Bacillota; class Clostridia; order Eubacteriales; family Oscillospiraceae; genus Bittarella (ex Durand et al. 2017); species Bittarella massiliensis (ex Durand et al. 2017). The sequence goes on from NZ_WWVY01000002.1 coordinate 373,350, forward strand.
TGAGAACGGATGGGAAAAAGCCAAGGAATGGGCGGCTCATGCTGACCGGATTGCTCCCACCTTAGTTGGCGGATCAAAAAAGCATGGCGGGCCCGATCTCGGCCCCACACGAGCCAGAAACGCATGGGCTGAACTTGGAGTTGATGGACGGGGGATTGCCAACGAAGCACCGGCTGCTGGATTCGAGGGAATGCCTCGGTTGACGAGCCGGATGATGGCCAGAATTCAGGGATTTCCAGATACATGGACGTTTGGCAAACGAAAGACTGTGGCTTGCCGCATGATTGGTAACGCTTTTCCGCCCCCGGTTGCCCAGGCAGTAGGAGAAAAAATTAAGGAGTGTCTTGAGTATGGATGCGCTGATTGCAAACGCGAGGTTCCACTTTCACAAGCAGTTATTTGAAACGAATACGTTGACTTTGACTTCGGCCGGTGTGGCGTCCAACGCCGATACCAGTAGCCGCGGCTCCAAGGCAATAGCCCGCAGGATTGTTGATATTCTGGTAGATGAGCAGCATCATGCGGTTTCAACGGTTGATAAGATTTCCGGTCAGACGCTTGGCAAGCAATTTGAGACTTTGACTATGGATTTCTTGCGGGAAACTTTTCCCAATCTCCAAAACCTTCGTCCTGGGCGCTGGACGATACTGCAGCTCGGCAATAATAACAAGCTAAAAACCAGCGATTTTGCCCAGTATGAGCATCTGGCATACTTGAATGAGCTTACCACTCAGAACGCTCAGCTGGCCGCTGCATTGGGGAACGATTACTTAGTCGCGCCGGATGTGGTCATTTACCGTGACCTGTATGAGGATAGCGAAATTAACGCTGCCCAGTGCATCGTTGATGGCGATGTTAGCAAAATGGCGGATATTCGTAAGGCGAACGGCGGAAAGCCTTTGCTCCACGCCAGCGTATCTGCCAAGTACACCATGCGGAGTGATCGGGCGCAAAATAGCCGGACCGAGGCTCTGAATTTAATTCGTAACAGGAAGGGACATCTGCCCCATATCGTTGTAGTGACAGCGGAGCCGATGCCTAACCGGCTTGCTTCTCTCGCTTTAGGAACAGGTGATATTGACTGTGTTTATCACTTTGCTCTTTATGAACTGATTCGTGCTGTAAAAGAAGTAGGGTCCGAGGATGCTGTTGAAACTTTGGAAACACTGGTCCAAGGGAAACGGCTGAAAGATATTTCCGATCTCCCGTTGGATTTGGCTGTATAATGGCTGATACGATTTCTTCTGACCGGAGAAGTAAAATCATGTCCCACATAAAGAGCAAGGATACCAGCATTGAGATGATGGTACGCCGCCGCCTCTTTGCAATGGGATACCGGTACCAGGTCAATTATAAGGCGCTGCCGGGCAAGCCTGATATTGTCTTTACCAAGAAGAGAATAGCCATTTTCATTCACGGATGCTACTGGCACGGGCATGACTGTGGAAGCCGGTACGCCCATACGAGTCAGTCAAACAAAACATATTGGGGACCTAAGATAGAGAGGACAAAGCAACGAGATCAGGAGCATATTCAAGAATTGGAGGCTCTTGGGTGGAAGGTTGTTGTGCTTTGGGAATGCGAAATTAAGCAGGACTTTGAAAATCTGCTATCAAAGCTTGATGACCTCCTAAAAAATGACTGGTAATATACTTTATCTGCAAAGGATGTGAAAAAATGCTTCTAATTGATGTCAGGATAAAAAATTACAAGTGCATTTTAGATTCTGAGACATTTTCAATTGATCAATTGACCTGCCTTGTTGGAAAGAATGAATCCGGGAAAAGCGCCATTCTCCAAGCACTATATAAACTAAACCCTGTCGACAAGGAAGATACCTACGATGCGTTGTATGAGTATCCAAAAATGTACCAAACAGATTTTGAGGCAGGTCTTATTGAGGATGGGGATACAGTTGTAATCTCGCATTGGAAATTCACTGCCGAAGAGATTGAAGCATTGGAAAAACAGTTCGGTACTGATTTTATAGGTGATTCAACTGTTGTCACTATTTCAAATGGCTACAAGAACAAGCGTACATGGGATTTTGATGCAAATTTTCATTCGCTATTTGAAAAGAAAATGGAAGAGTTTGGATTTGAGACCTCTGATCGAGCTCAAATTCCGTCGTATGATTCCATCGGTGAAGTGCGCGCACAGTTAAAAAGTATTAGTACATTATCTGAAGCCGAGCAAGAATTTAAGAAATGGTTTGAGGTATCTTTTCCTAACGACAGGTTAGATGCGTTCGCCGAAAAGAATTTACTACAGTATTTGCCCAAATTCTCTTATTTTTCAGAATACCAAAAGCTCCCCGGCAGAATTGCGTTAAATAATTTCGTTAGAAAAAGCTCTGAAGGAAAACTTACAGCGAATGAAAAGGTATTCGAGGCGCTGTTATCCTTGGCTAATACGTCTGTCTCTGAGATCAAAGAGTCGAACAAGTTAGAGGCATTGATAAATAAAACGCGTGGCATATCGAGTAAAATTACGCGAGAAATTTTTACATATTGGAGCCAAAACAAGCATTTGAAGGTCGAATTTCGGTGTGATATGGCAAAAGCGGGCGATGAGCCTCCATTTAATGATGGCTACATTTTTTCAACTCGCATAGAAAATACACGCCATGATTCTTCGGTATCTTTTGATGATCGAAGTGCTGGCTTTGTCTGGTTCTTTTCTTTCTTAATTTGGTTTAATTATTTGCAAAAAGTAGAGGATAATCTGGTCATCTTGTTGGATGAACCAGGACTTACTCTTCATGCAAAGGCGCAAGGAGATTTGATTCGCTACTTCAAAGAAAAAATTATCCCGAAGTTTCAATTAATCTACACCACGCATTCTCCGTTTATGCTGGATTTCTCAGACATTCTTTCGGCAAGAACTGTTGAAGATGTTACAGACGAAAACGAAAATATACTCGGAACGAAGGTGGGGTCGAAGGTTTTAAGTAAAGACCGCGACACTACTTTCCCGCTTCAAGCTGCTTTTGGGTACGATATTACCCAAACCTTATTTATCGGGAAAAATACACTGTTAGTTGAAGGCCCATCTGATATACTATATCTAACGTATTTTTCGGAAAAACTCCAAGAATTAGGGCGAAATGGGTTGAGCAAAGAGTGGACAATTTGCCCATCTGGAGGCATTGATAAAATTCAAAGCTTCGTTTCACTTTTTGGAGGGAACGCACTTAAAATTGTCACGTTGACAGATTATCATCCAGGAGATAAAAACAAGATTGACCGGCTTAAAAAGAGCGGGTTACTGGAAACAAGTCACATTCTTTTGGCCAGCGATTACACCCAATATTCTTCGAGCGACATTGAAGATATTATCGGCGCTGCAGCTTATGTAAAACTTATAAATGCTTGCTACGAGTTAAGTGGTGATAAAGCAATTGCAGTAGAGTCAGTCAAAGATGGGGAAGTTCTGCACTCAACTGAAGCAATACTTTCGCAAAATCCATCTATACGTTTTGACCACTACAGGCCAAGTATGTATTTAATTAAACATCCTGACATTTGGAAAATCGAGGATATATCCGATGCATTAGACAGATTTGAACGGGTGTGCTCTGACATAAATAAAGCGTTATGAGGAGTATTGCTCCCTTGATAGCTGTAATCGGCAAGTTTGCATTATTTCCGAGGTTGAAAAACACATCAACTTGTTTGACACTTGATCAAGCTATGAATAACGCACGCCTTTTAGCTCGGCCTGATCGCGATTGGCTCAATCCTTGATGTAGCGTTTGGCAACACCATGGCAACAAAAAATCAGATAGCCCAAACTATCTAGATAATGAAAACAATACAAACACTCTGAGCTAAATCCCATAAGCAAATCCGTTTAGAATATAGCTGACGGGAGCGAGTGGGAATAACTATCTCAAGTAAAGTAAGTGTTTGATGACAGGCGCGCCTAGGCTCGTCTGTCATTTTTGCAAGCGGGTCGTTTTGTCTTCCCGCGAGATGCCCGTGAGAAAAGGGAGGTAGCCCATGCCCTTTAGTGAGCAGACCAAGTTGACCGCCAAGAGGAAAAGCAATTTTAGATGTGTGGTTTGTGGGGAGCCGTTTGTGGAGGTTCACCACATTAAGCCACAACACGAAGGCGGCGATGACACGCTGGACAACGCCGTTCCGCTGTGCGCAAGATGTCACGACCTATTTGGTGAAAATCCCGCCAAGAGAAAGCAGATCAGGGAGATGAGGGACCACTATTACCAACAAGTCGAATCAATGACAGCCAGCGGCATTCTTGACAGAGGGCTCAGCGATAGCGCTTACACAGCACTGGAGAGTGAAAAAGTGGCTATCTACCACGTCGTATACGAAGATGAGGACTTCGATACGTCGGCGTGCATTCTAATGGACCTGGCAGCTGAGGCGCAGAGGGCTCATCCCGGGAAAAAGCGCGTTTTATATCTCGACATCGACGGGCATCGCAATCCAGCTGGAGGCTTTGACAGGGATATGCTGGAACTCCAAAAAGAGTTTCTCATTTTTCTGATGCAGTACATAAGTGAAGCCCACACTCCCCTAATCCACCTGAAAAATTCCAGGCCACAAAACGACGATCTCCCGGACCAACTTTTTGTTCAGGACGGCGATCGCGGCATCATCCGCTACCTGGGGGACGATGCAAAAACACTCATCACCATGGCCAAACAAGAAGAAAAGCCCATTGAATGGCGCTTTCTGACAGGATGTAAAAAAACCAGTGGACCCTGTGCCTCCTTCGCACATTGGACATCCTCCCTTTTCGCCCGTCTTCCTTCTCTCTTGTGGTCTCCCAAAACCGCCCCCTGGAGCAGTGCTCCAGGGGGCATTTTTGCCGCTTGACCCCTACTGAAAGGCAGCGCAAAACTGGCCCTTGACTTGGAGTGAACTCCAGGGTTTATCCTAGAACCAGACAACAAAACAGCGGCCCTTGCACGCCGCCGTTTGAGGAGGGATGAGAGATAGACGAAGAAAAGGGACTGCACGACCTGGGCGTTGGCGCCGCCTTCCCCATGGGGGCGGAAAACACCGCCTTCGCCGCTCACTTCAGCGGAAAATCCTATCTAAAAATGCTCACCGGCAGGGGGGTGAACATCGCCAACGTCACCTTTTCCCCTGCCTGCCGCAACGACTGGCACATCCACTGCCGGGGCGGCCAGATTTCATTGGTTACCGGGGGTCGGGAGTACTACCGGGCCTGGGGCGAGCCCGCCCAGGAACTCCGCCCAGGGGATGTGGTCAACATCCCGCCGGATGTCAAGCACTGGCACGGTGCGGCGCCGGACAGCTGGTTTTCCCACCTGGCGGTCGAGGTGCCTGCCGACGGCGGCGCGACCGAGTGGCTGGAGCCGGTGGACGGGTAGACCGATTGCCGCCTGCACCAAAAAATCCGCCCAAGAGGGCTATTGACCCCGGCCGACCGGCGCTTTAAAATGGGGTCGAGAGGAACTTGCGCCGGAGGGGTGCCGCATCTGCCCCCCTTCGGCCAGATGAAAGGAGTTTTCCAATGCAAAATTTTGTTTACGATATCCCCACCAAGGTCTATTTCGGGCCCGACCAGCTCTCCCATCTGGGAGAGGAGCTGAAGAAATTCGGCACCCGGGTACTGCTGACCTACGGCGGCGGCTCCATCAAAAAGACCGGTCTCTACGACCGCGTCGTCGCGGAGATCGAGCGGGCGGGGCTCACCCTCTTCGAGCTCTCGGGCATCGAGCCCAACCCCCGCATCACCTCGGTCAACAAGGGGGTCGCCCTCTGCCGGGAGCACAAAATCGACGTGCTGCTGGCGGTGGGCGGCGGCTCCACCATTGACGCCACCAAGTTTATCGGCGCGGGGTACTACCACGACGGCGACGCCTGGGACCTGCTGTCCGACAAAACCCCCATCACCAACTGCCTGCCCATCGTCACCGTGTTGACCCTGTCCGCCACTGGCTCGGAGATGGATGCGGGCGGCGTCATCAGCAACCTGGAGACCCGGGACAAGATCGGCCGGGGCCATCCCGCCATGCGGCCGAAGGTCTCCTTCCTCGACCCCACCGCCACCTACACCGTGGGGCCTTACCAGACCGCCTGTGGGGCGGCGGACATCCTCTCTCACCTCATGGAGACCTACTTCAACGCCGATGGCAGCCTTTACATGCTCGACCGGATGATGGAGGGGCTGATGGAGACGGTGGTCCACGCGGCCCCGGTGGCGCTGGCGGAACCCGAAAACTACGAGGCCCGGGCCAATTTGATGTGGGCCTCCTCCTGGGCCATCAACGGCTTCACCCGCACCTGCCAGACCTGTGAGTGGAGCTGCCACCCCATGGAGCACGAACTCTCCGCCTTTTACGACATCACCCACGGCCTGGGGCTGGCCATCCTCACCCCCCGCTGGATGGAGCACGTCCTCGACGAGGAGAGTGCCCCCCACCTCGCCCGCTTTGCCAGGAGCGTCTTCAGGGTCGATGCCGCCCTGCCCGACAGGGAGGCCGCCAGAGAGGGCATTGCCCGGCTCTCCGCCTTCCTCTTTGACACCCTGGGACTGAAGAGCACCTTCACCGCCCTGGGTATCGACGACACCCACTTCGCCGAGATGGCCAAAAAGGCCTGCGGCGGCGGGGTGCTGCAGGGCTATCGCCCCCTGCGCCCGGCCGACGTGGAGGCCATCTTCCGCGCCTGCCTCTAGCCCCAAAAGAGGGCGGCCGACTGTATACTGGCCGCCCTCTTGCGATAGGCGCTAGTCCTCCCCCTTCTCCCCCTTGCGGGCGGCCCACCTCTCCACCACAAGGTTGACAATGACCCCCGCGGCAATGACCAGCCCGCCGCGGAAGGTGGCGTCGGAAAAGCGGTTGCCCAGGAGAAGGTCCAGCAGGACGCCGGTGAAGATCTGCCCGATGAAGAGCAGGAGGGTCAGGCGGAAGGCCGGCACGCGGGGGACGGTCAGGTTGCTCAGCAGCACCACCGCCACCCCCAAAATGCCCCCGAGGTAGATCCAGGGCCGTCCCGCGCCGCTGCCGACTTCTGCCCCGCCCGCCAGGCAGATGGAGCCCAGCGCCAGCGCCACCGTGATGGGCAGCCCCACCAGGTGGTTGATGAGGGAGCCCCGCAGGGGTCCCGTCTGCTCGGCCAGCCGGGCGTTGACGGTGCGGGAGAGGACCACCGTCACCCCCGCGCCGAGGGAGACCGCCACCGCCACCGCCGCGGCGGCGACCGTGTGGTCGAGCATCATGGCGATGCCCGCCAGGGAAAAAGCCAGCCCGATGAGGGAGCTCTTTTGAAAGGGGCGCTTCTCCATCCCCAACAGGCCGAAGTGGTCGATGGCGAGGGCCGCCACCGTCTGCCCCAACAGCCCCAGGGCGACGATGCTCGTCATGCTGATTTTCCCGTAGGCGAGGTTGTTGAAGACGGTGGTAAAGACCCCGATGGCACCGCCCAGGTAGATCCAGCGAGGGCGGTGGCCCCACAGTGGCCGCTTCTCCCGCTGGGCCGCGCAGAGGACCAGGGCGAAGAGCGAACCCACCAGGTGGACGATCGCCGCCGCCACAAAGACGCTGTATGCAGCGGTGAGGTTGCCGTTGATGGACACCATGACCGCAAGGGTGACACCGGTCAAAAGAGCGAGCAGTTGATACATGGTTTCATCCCTCCCTGCCATGAGGATACCAAATCGCGCCGGGACGGCATAGGACATTTGTCATGGTGTTTTGGGGGAAGGGGTGCGATCCTATCTTGTAGAGAGGGGGCGAAACCGATGGAGCGGTGCGAGCTGGAGGAGCGGCATCTGGCCAAACTCGCCGAGTACAACCTGCAAGGGGTGGCGCGGGAGCACTGCGCGGCCCTGCGCTACCGTCCGGGAGAGGTCATTGTGCGGGAGGGGGACGAGATCGAGGGCCTGGCCCTGACGGTCAGGAGGCTGGCCAAGGTCTCCCGCTCCACACCGGGCGGCAAAAATCTCATCCTCTGCTACTACCTCTCGGACGGGATGATGGGGGAAATCGAACTGCTGACCCACCAGCGGTCGGCCACCACCACGGTGACGGCCATCTCCGACTTTGAGTGCGTCTCGGTCGACCGCGCCAGCGTCGCCGAGCAACTGCGGGTAAACATCCCCTTCTGGCAGCGGCTGGGGGCGGTGCTGGCCGACAAGTTGCAGAGGAGCTCTGAAAACTACGCCCTCTCCTCCCTCTGCTCGGCACAGGAGCGGCTCTGCGCCTACATCTGCAAGAACGCGCCCGGCGGGCTGTTCTGCGACCAACTCACAGACGTGGCCTGCTCCGTCGGCACCAGCTACCGCCATGTCTTTCGCCTGCTGGCCGACCTCTGCCGCGAGGGGGTGCTGCAAAAGAGCCGGCAGGGCTACCGGGTCAAATGCCCCGAGGAACTCGCCCGCCGGGCGCAGGCCGGCAGAGGGACGACAAAAACAGACGATCCAAACAAGAGAGAGGAGACTGCGCCATGACCATTGCCGAGGTGAGCCGCACCTACGATCTGTCCGCCGACACTCTGCGCTACTACGAGCGCATCGGGCTGATCCCCCCGGTGCACCGCAGCGCCGGCGGCATCCGCGAGTACGACGAGGAGGACTGCCGCTGGGTCGAATTCATCAAGTGTATGCGGGGGGCGGGGCTCCCCATCGAGTCGCTGGTGGAGTACGTCGCCCTCTTCCAGCAGGGGGAGGAGACCGCCCCGGCCCGCAAACTGCTGCTGGTGGAGCAGCGGCAGCGGCTGGCGGAGCGCATCGAGGAGATGCAGGCGGTGTTGGCAAGGCTCGACCGCAAGATCGAGGGCTACGACCGGCTGGCAGCCGCTGAGAGCAAGCTGCGCCGCAGCCGGGACTGACCGCCGACCCGACCGCAACGGGCCGTTCGCCAGAGGGCGGGCGGCCCGTTTCTCTGCCCCTCCCCCCTCGCCCGCCCCGACGGCCGGATGACCGCCGGGACGAAGGGGCAGAAAAAAGTGGGATGCTGTAACGGCGGGGAGGGGCAGGACGTCTTACCAGAAGAGAGGGGGGAAGCCGCCGTGGATGAATTTGAACAGCTGTACCGGGAGAACGCCCCTCTGGTCTACGGCTACCTGCTGCGGCTGACCGGCGATCCCGGCGAGGCGGAGGAGCTGTTGCAGGAGACCTTTGTCCGCGCCCTGACCCGGCTGGACGGCTTTCGGGGGGACTGCCGGCTCTCCTCCTGGCTCTGCCAGATCGGCAAAAACCTCTATCTGGACGCCCGGCGCAGACAGAGTCGCCAGCTCCCCCTGGAGGGAGCTGTGGCCGATGCGGCAGCGGAGGACCCAGCCCTCCTGCGCCAGGAGGAGCGAGAGGCGGCGGAGGCCATCCTCCGCCAGGTGGAGCGGCTGACCGAGCCGAGGCGCACCGTCTTTGCCCTGCACGCCCTGCAGGGGCTCTCGCTGGCCGAGATCAGCCGCCGCTTCCGCCGCTCTGAAAGCTGGGCGCGGGTGCTCTACTACCGGGCCAAACGGCGGCTCATTGCCGCCATGAAGGAGGATGGTTTGGATGGATTTTGACTGTGATTTGATACGCGACCTGCTCCCCCTCTACCTGGACGGGGTCTGCAGCGACGCCTCGCGCCGGGCGGTAAAGGCGCACCTGGCCGGCTGCGCCGACTGCCGCCGCGCCCTGGCGGAGATGGAGGCGGGGCTTGACCTCCCCCTCGCCGCCCCCCCGCCGGAGGGGACCGTCCTCGCCAACATCCGCCGCCGCTGGGCCAACTCCCTGTTGGCGGCCATCCTCCTCACCGCCCTGCTCTTCACCGCTGCCGGGGTGATGGTGGAGGGGGGCTGGCACACCCTGCCCCAGGGGCGGGCCGCCCTCTGGCTGGTGGTGCCCGGGATGAGTTTCTTTCTCTCCCTCATCCACTACTTCTTTGCCAGGGAATACCGCAGCGCCCCCCTCTTTGCCGCCGTTTCGGGGGGGCTGACCGCCCTGCTCTGCCTGGGGGGCAACGCCCTCGCCCTCTGGTACTACCGCGGCTGGGGGCAAGGAGGAGGCGGCCTTCTCCCCTGCCTGCTCATCGCCCTGGCAGCGGGGGGCGTTCAGCTGCTGCTGGCCCTCCTCTACGGCCGCTGGCTGGGCCTCGCGCCCCGGGGGAAAAGGGGATGAGCCCCGCCAAGGCCAAAGGGGCCTTCCTGCGCCACCCGCTCCTCTGGTCGCTGGCGGCCGGGCAGGCCCTGGGCTTTCTGGGCTGCCTGATCGCGGCGCTGGGCCGCGCCTCCTCCCTCTCGGGGCTGTTCGCGGTGTCGGCAGGCGTCGGCCTCTTTCTGGTCTGGCCCCTCCTTCTGACCCTCCTCAACCTGGCCTTTTTGATCCGCCGTGCCAAGGGGGCAGCCGCCCGCCGGGCCGGACAGGCGGTGGAGGGGGCGACACTGGCGGCCGGGGCTCTCTTTACCGCCCTTCTCCTCTCGGTCTCGGAGATCCGCTTTGCCGACTGGCCGGTCCCCCTGCAAAACACCCAGCGGCACACCCCCGTCGCCAGCTGGGGGGTGCCCACTGTGGCGGTGTTGGCGGCCGTGGGGCTGTTGGGATACCTGCTGTTGCGGCTGGTCCCCCTGCCCAAACTGCCGCCCCTGGCGGCGGTGCTGGCCATGGCCGCCCTCTACCTGGGCTGCGGCGTCTGCCTGCTCTGGATCGCGCAGGTGTTCACCGCCCGGTACTGGCTGCTGGCCCTTTTCCCCGCCAACTGCCTCCTCATCGCCGCCAAGGCGGTGCGGGATCTGGTGGCCCAGTGGCGGGAACAGTGCCCCCGGCGGGAGGCCGCGGCGCGCTACCAGACCCGCCCCTTGCTGGGACAGATGGCTGCCCTGCTCGAAAACGCCGCCAACTGGCCCTGGCTCGCCGGGCTGCTGATGTGGCCCCTGCTGGGGGTCCTCGTTGGGCTGCTGGCCCTCTTTGGCCAGGCGCCCGACGCGGTGCTGCGGGCCTGGAGCGAGACCAGCGACTGGAACCTCTCCCAGCAGGTCTCTCCCCCCAATGTCATTTACGACGAGCACTACCTCTGCACGGTGGCGGCGGGCGGGCACCGGCGGCTGGTCAAACCCCTGCGCCCGGGCTGCCGCCACGGCTACCGGGTGACGGTCAACCGGCAACTCTGCGTGGCCAACGCCTTTGAACAGCTGCTGGAGGAGCGCACCCCCCGCTTTCACCGGCTGGTGCGGGGGCTCTACGACCGGCTGGGCTACCCGGTGGCCCGGCACATCCGCTCCCCCTACCTGGCGGACGCCGTCTACCTGCTGATGAAACCGGCCGAATGGCTCTTCCTCACCGCGCTCTACCTCTTTGACCCCCTGCCGGAAAACCGCATCGCCGTGCAGTACCCCCACCGCCCCCTGCCCGGCGGATATCGCCGCTAGGGGCCGCTCCCCCGCCCTTTCAAGGGGGGCACCCACTTTTGCAGGGGGATGAATACAAAGCGACAGCGGGCGCAGGGGCCAACCGAAGTGGGGCAACAGCCCGGTCCGAGGGCGCTGCCCGCCAAGGCAGTCGTCCCACCCCTCGCCGAAGGGCAGAGCCGCCAAGCTGCCGGTGGCTTGGCGGCATCGCCCTCGATTGGGTCCCTTTCAAAATGCAGGTATCCCCTTCCATCTCTCTCCAACCTTCCAGCCAGCGGCCCCCACCCGCATTCGGCCGCTGCTTTTCGACCGGAGAAAAAGCCCCACCGGCCCTCCGTTGGGGCAGTCCACCTCTCCCCCACTCGCTCTTGCCGATGAAAAGCAGATTTGTCTTTCCCTCAGCCCCTGGCTGAAGTCGGGGAGGGACGGCCGGGCGACGACACCTGCCATCCCCGCAGCGCCGGACGGCGGGCCGCTGCGGGAACGGCAACTGAAAAGGGACCCGGCGCTTTGGCGCCGGGTCCCTTGTTTCTACTCCATCTCCCCCAACGTGGCCTCCTCCAACTTCTGGTGGGTCAGGCGGGAGAGGGCCTTGACCTTTTCAAAGTCCAGCCCCATGGCCTCGGTGATGCAGCGGCCGTACTCCAAGTCCGCCAGGTAACAGTGGACGGCATGGCGGTACTTGACGTTTTTGCTCACCGGTTCGATATTTCTGGCGGTGTTCTCGATGAGCAGGTCGCGCTGCTGCGGGGTCATCACCCGCCAGAGGTCGCCCCCCGCGCGGAAACAGTCGTCGGTGGGGTCGTCCTTGGGGTCGTAGGCGTACATGGCCCCCGACAGGTTCAGCGGCGGCTCCATCACCCCCGGCTGGGCCGCCCAGGCCCCCTGACTGTTGGGGGAGTAGGCGGGCGCGCCGCCGTAGTTGCCGTCGGTGCGCATGGCGCCGTCCCGGTGGTAATCGCTCACCGGGCAGCGGGCCCGGTTGACCGGGATCTGGTTGTAGTTGACCCCCAGCCGGTAGCGCTGGGCGTCGCCGTAGACAAAGAGCCGCCCCTGCAGGAACTTGTCCGGCGAGAAGCCGATGCCCGGCACCACGTGGGCCGGGGTGAAGGCGGACTGCTCCACCTCTGCAAAGTAGTTTTCGGGGTTGCGGTTGAGTTCCAGCACCCCCACCTCGATCAGGGGGAACTCCCCATGTCTCCAGATCTTGGTGATGTCAAAGGGGTTTTCATAGTGGGTTTGGGCCTGCTCCTCGGTCATGATCTGCACGTACATGGTCCAGCGGGGGTAGTCGCCCCGCTCGATGGACTCGTAAAGGTCCCGGCCGTGGCTCTCCCGGTCCTTGGCCACCACCGCCTCCGCCTCGGCGTCGGTGAGGTTTTGGATGCCCTGCTGGGTCTTGAAGTGGAACTTGCACCAGACCCGCTGATTTTTCTCGTTGTAGAGGGAGAAGGTGTGCTCCCCGTAAAAGTGCATGTGGCGGAAGGAGGCGGGGATCCCCCTGTCGGACATGACGATGGTGGTCTGGTGGAAGGTCTCGGGCAGCAGCGTCCAGAAATCCCAGTTGTTCTGCGCCGAGCGCATGCCGGTGCGGGGGTCGCGCTTCACCGCCCGGTTGAGGTCGGGGAAGTTGTGGACGTCGCGCAGGAAGAAGGTGGGGGTGTTGTTGCCCACCAGGTCCCAGTTGCCCTCCTCGGTGTAGAATTTCACCGCCACCCCGCGGATGTCCCGCTCGGCGTCGGCCGCGCCTCGCTCCCCCGCCACGGTGGAGAAGCGGAGGAAGAGGTCGGTCACCGCACCGGGCTGCAGCACCTTGGCCCGGGTGTAGCGGGAGATGTCGCCGGTGACCGTCAGCTTGCCGTACGCCCCCCAGCCCTTGGCGTGCATCCGCCGCTCGGGGATGACCTCCCGGTCAAAGTGGGCCAGCTTCTCCAGCAGCCAAACATCCTGCAGCATCACCGGGCCGCGGGGGCCCGCGGTCAGTGCGTTCTCGTTTTCCGCCACCGGCGCGCCCACTTCATTGGTCAAATTTTGAACGTCCATTCTGTATCCCTCCGTCTACTCCAGCGGTGTGACAGCTTCCACCCTCAGCTTATTCCCTCAACGCCCCCTTTTCAATTGTTTATCAGACAAGGTTTGTACATTTTTTTTAGAACAGCCCACAAAATTTCCCCACCTGTCAAAGAAAGTGCCCCACTCCACAGTGGGAGCGGGGCACTTTGCCGGTCAGTCGTCGGGGAGAGAGCGGGCAAACCGCCGCTGGGAGGGAGTGCCCTCCACCCGCTCTTTTGGGGGAAAGCCCTCTCGAAGGCCCGCAGTTCCGCATCGTCGGGGGAGAGGGAGAAAGCCTCCGCCTCACAGTAGCGGCCCGCGACCCCCGACAGCCCGCCGGGGCGCAGCTTCTTGCCAGCAGGGCCGCGTGATGGCGCCCGTCGCCCGGGCGGATGCCGAAGGCCCTGCCGGTGCGAAAGCCAAAGCGGCGGTAGCAGTCGGGATCGCCGGTGATGACCAGCCCGCCGTACCCCCGCTCGGCGGCCAGCGGGAGGGTGGCCTCGATTAGGGCGGAGCCCCCCTCCCTGCCAGTCGGGCAACACCCCGAGGGGGCCAAAGGTGGCCACCGGGCGGCGCACCCCATCCGCCCCCGTCACCAGGGCCTGGGAGTAGGCGATCCCCCCCACCGGGCGACCATCCGCCAGGGCCACCCAGTCCCGGCCCGGCAGGGAGGCGGGGTCCCTCCGCAACCGGTGCAGCAGGTCGCGCTCCGCACAACCCGGGGGCGAGGAGGTCTCAAAAGGCCTCCCGCACCAGCTCCTCGGCGGCGCGGTGCTCCCCCCGCCGGGTGGGGAGCAGTACCATGGCCGCCGCTCTACTTCCGGCGCTTGCCCAGCAGCCGCAGCAGATAGAGGAAGATGTTGATGAAGTCGAGATAGAGGTTCAGCGCCGAGTAGATGGAGATTTTTTTGAGCATCTCCCCGTCGTCCTCAAAGCTGTAATAGTAGTCCTTGGCCCGCTTGGCGTCGTAGGTGGTGATGCCCATGAAGAGGGCCAGACCGATGAAGCTGACGGCGATGTCCAGCCCCGAGAGGCGAAAGACCATCGACAACACGGTCATCACCAGCAGCCCGATCAGGCCGCAGGTCACCAGGCCCCCCAGGCCGGAGACGTCCTTTTTGGTGATGATCCCCGCCGCCGCCATCGCCCCGAAGTAGACGCAGGCCACCAAAAAGAGGAGGATGGCGCTGGGCACGTCGTAGAGCAAAAAGAGGGAGGAGAGCACCACCCCGGTGGTGGCCGCGTAGGCCAGGAAGATGGCCCGGGCCGCTCCCACACTGAACTTGTAGAGGTTGCGGCTGAGGACCGCCACCATCACCAGCTTGGCCACCACCATGGCGATGAGCAGGTAGGGGCTGGCAAAGACATAGTAGAGGGCGCCGGTGGCATATACCGCATAAGAGGTGACAAAGGTGATGGCCAGGGCCAGAAACATCCAGCCGAAGGTGGCCGCCAGGTGTTTGTAGACGGGCTCTCTCTGCAGGGGGGCGGACATCGGCTCCTTGCCGGGTTCGATCCATTCGCCGGTCTGGGTATCATACATGGTCGCTCGCTCCTTTTTTGGGTGGGTTTTTCCGGCCGGGGGCGCGGGCCGCCCGGCGGTTTGCTCCATTATAGCAGACTTCTCCAAAAACCAAAAGGGCGCGGCCCCAAACGGCGGGCCCGCCCCACCCCCAAGCTGCACAAAAGAAAGCGCAAAAGTTTAGCGTCTTTTTGGCAGAAATATGTATATTCTATCTACATTTTCTATTTTTGTTAATAGTTTGTTATCATATATATACTACACTAAAGGTGTTGAGAGAATCCATATCCCAACACAAATAACAGCGGGAGGGTTTGACAAATGATCCAGAGAATGCTGCTCAACGAAACGTCCTACTTCGGCCCCGGGGCCATCGAAAAGATTCCCGACGAGGTGCGGGAGCACTGTTGGCAAAAGGCCCTCATCGTCACCGACCGGGACCTGATCCGCCTGGGGGTGGCGGCGCGGGTGACCCACATCCTGGACGAAAACAAAATCAAATACAGCCTCTTTGACGACATCCACCAGAACCCCAGCATCGAGAACGTGCAGCACGGGGTGCAGACCTACCACTTTGTCAAGGCCGACTGCATGATCGCCATCGGCGGCGGCAGCGTCATGGACACCGCCAAGGCCATCGGCATCATCGCCAACAACCCCGACTACGACGACGTTCTCTCGCTGGAGGGGCGGCCCCTCACCCTCAATCAGGCCGTGCCCATCGTGGCGGTCCCCACCACCGCCGGCACCGCCGCCGAGGTGACCACCTCCTATACCATCACCGACGTGAAAAACCGCCGCAAGATCGTCTGCAACGACCCCCACAACATCCCCGTGGTGGCCATTGTCGACCCCGATATGATGGCCGGCATGCCCAAGGACCTGACCGTGGCCACCGGCATGGATGCCCTGACCCACGCCATCGAGGGGTATATCAGCAAGGGCGCCTGGCCCATGAGCGACATCTTCACCCTCAAGGCGGTGGAACTCATCGGCCGGTCGCTGCGCAAAGCTGCCCTTGAAAACGACCCGGAGGCCCGCAGCAGCATGGCCCTGGGCCAGCACCTGGCGGGGATGGGCTACTCCAACGCCGGGCGGGGCGTCGTCCACTCCCTGGCCCACGCGGTGGGCGGGGTCTACGGCACCTCCCACGGGCTGACCAACGGGGTCATCCTCCCCTGGGCGATGGAGTTCAACGCCGAGTGCACCGGCGAAAAGTACCGCGACATCGCCAAGGCCATGGGGGTGCACGGCACCGCCAACATGTCGCCGGAGGAGTACCGCAGGGCCGCGGTCGACGCGGTGCGCCAGCTGGGGGCCGATTTGGGGGTCCCCGCCAATCTGGGCGCCCTGGGCGTCAAGGCAGAGGACGTCCCCTTCCTGGCCCAGCAGGCCATAAGCGACGTCTGCACCGCCGACAACCCGCGGGAGGCAAGCCAGGCCGAGCTGGAAGAGCTGCTGAAAGCGATGCTCTGATTTCCCCACACTTGCTGTCAAGGAGAGAGGGGTCTGCGCCTCTCTCTCACAAAAAAGGGCTCCCCTTGGGGGGAGCCCTTTTTGCACTTCATCGGGCCGCGCTCTGCCGGATCTGCATCCTTCGCCAGTTGACAAACCCGTAGAGGTCATTGAGCAAAAACATGGCAAAACAGATGACCACCGAGAGGTAGGAGGGGTCTGTCAAAGAGGCCATCCCCCACAGGGCGATCAGCACCAGGTCGTTGGCCGCGTAGGCCAGCGCGTAGTAGGGATTTCGCCGAAAGGTGAGGTAGACGGCGAGGAAACTGGTGGCGACAGAAAGGGTGCTCACCCCCAGATTGGCCGTGTGAAAGGCCCTCAAGACAAAGAAAAACACCGCGGTGACAGCCGCCGTCAGGGCCAGCATGACGGCGCCCTCCCCCCGCTTCAACCGGTCCACCTTCACCTCTGCCCGGTTGCCGCCATAGGGGTTTTTCAGCCACGAGATGAGGGCGAAGAGGGCCATCGGCCCCGTCATTCCGAGATAGGTGATCATCTCCCCGTAGTAGGCAAACCGCAGGGAGATCACCCCGTACAGCAGGCTGAAAACAACCATCAAAAACTGTCCGATGGGGTTTCCTTTGGCGTTTAAAACCAGCGAGGTCGCGCCGACGATCGAGGCGACCAAGGTCAGGTAGTTGGCCCGGTCAAAAAGGCAGAAGGAGAGGGTGATCAGCAGCACCGACGAGCACCACAGCAGCCTCTCCGCCCTTGTGAAGTAGTTGGACAACGCCTTTCTGTTCACTGTAAGCACCTCCAAAAAAAGAAGCATCCGCTCGCACATCTTCAAAGACCTAACGATGTGCAGACGAATGCTTTTCGCACCCTTTGCCCGGTGGCAAAATAACTTTTATAAAAATAGCACAGCCTCCGCCAAAACACAAGGGCGGGCCGCGAGAATCCCCCTTTTGCAGGGTGAGCGGGGATTTTTCGCCCCCTTTTTTAGGGAGTTTGCCCAGCGGGCGCCGAGGCCCTGTCCCCCTCGCCCGGGCGGCCAACGGACGGTTTGAGGGGGCGGGCCCTCACTCCCCCTGCCCTTCCAGCCGGGCGAGGTAGGCGCCGTAGCCCTCCTCCTCCATCCTTTCCCGGGGAATGAAGCGGAGGGCGGCGCTGTTGATGCAGTAGCGCAGACCGCCCATCTGCGCCGGGCCGTCGTCAAAGAGGTGGCCCAGGTGGTTGTCGCCCCCCTGGGAGCGGACTTCCACCCGCTCCATGCCAAAGCTCTCGTCCCGGCGCTCGGTGAGGGCCGCCCCCTCCACCGGGCGGGAGAAGGCGGGCCAGCCACAGTCGGAAGCGAACTTGTCGCAGGAGAGAAAGAGGGGCTGGCCGGTGGCGGCGTCCACGTAAAGGCCGTCGTCAAAGAAATCCCAGTAGGGGTTTTCAAAGGCGGGTTCGGTGCCGTTTTCGCGCAGCACCCGGTACTGCTCGGGGGGCAGCTCCTCCCGCAGCACCTCCTCCGGCGGGTTTTTCCACCCCCGCTCCCCCGCCTCCCTGGGCGGGGGATTGGCCGCCTCGGCCCGGCGAAACTGCTCGGGGCCGATGTGGCAGTAGCCCTGAGGATTTTTTTGCAGGTAGTCCTGGTGGTACTCCTCCGCCGGGGCGTAATTTTTCAGCGGCTCCACCTGGGTGACCACCGGGGCGCTGTACTGGGCCTGCACCCGCGCAACCGCCCGGCGGATGGCGGGGAGATCCTCCTCCCGCAAGTAGAAGATGCCGGTGCGGTACTGGCTGCCCATATCGCCCCCCTGGCGGTTGCGAATGGTGGGGTCCACCGCCCCAAAATAGCACTCCAGCAGCCCTTCCAGGGAGAGGACGGCCGAATCGTAGCGGACCATCACCGCCTCGGCGTGGCCGGTGTTGCCGTAACAGACCGCCTCGTAGCTGGGATCTTCGCTAAAGCCGTTGGCGTAGCCCACCTGGGTGGCCGTGACCCCCCGAATGAGGGAGAGGTACTTCTGCAGCCCCCAAAAGCAGCCGCCGGCCAGGCAGATGGCGTCCCCCTCGGTCGAAAGGGGGGCCGGGCGCGCGGGCTCCCGGGCGGAAAACAAGCGGTGTCTCATCTCTTTTAAAACCTCCTTGAAAAGCGGTGAAACCGGGTTCCCCCGGCGGAGAAATATGGTATAATAGCCACGAAGCGGCCACGATGCCGGGGATGGCCAGGCGGACGCGCAGACGCCGTTTGCCCCCTGCCCCACGGCCAGATCCCCCCGCGCCCCCGGCGCTGGCGAGACAATGGCCGCAGCGCGGCCGGTGCGCCGGGATGGCTGGGCAGGCGGCGTCTGTCCCCGCCCGGCAGCGGGCGGCAAAAACGGCTGCAGACCCTGGCGGCAGAGCGCCGGCCAGGGGGCGACCGCCGCCCTCCCCCACAGCGCGGGGCAGGGCGGAGAGGACAAAAAAGGAAAGGCGGCAGAGAGATGTACGACACCCCTCCCCTGCGGGACAACTACGGCGGCTACACCAAGCCCTGGTGGGAAAAGGCCTACAAACCCGGTCAACTGCTCTACGACTACAACCAGACCCGGATCGACGAGCTGGAGCGCCGGCGGCAGATCTTGGAAGAGATGCTGGGCGACATCGGCGAGCGGGAGCTGATCACCCCGCCCTTTTACTGCGACCAGGGCGAAAACGTCCACATCGGCCGGCAGTTTTATTCCAACTACAACTGTATCCTCCTGGACGGGGAGCGCATCGACATCGGCGACCGGGTCCTCTTTGGCCCCAACGTCACCGTCTGCACCTTCCGCCACCCCATCCACCCCGACGAGCGCTACGGCCCCGACGGCAGCACCACCATCACCCTGGAGCCGGTGGTGATCGAGGACGACGTCTGGATCGGCGCCAACTGCTTCATCGGCCCCGGGGTGCGCATCGGCCACGGCTCGGTGGTCGGCGCGGGGAGTGTGGTCTTGAAGAGCATCCCCCCCATGTCGGTGGCCGCCGGCGTCCCCTGCCGGACGATCCGCCCCATCACCGACGACGACCGGGTGGAGCGCCCCCTCTGACAAACCATTTATCAAAAGCCTGGAGCAGCCGCTCCAGGCTTTTTTTGCCCTTCTCTCTCATTCTCTCCCCCGGCGGGCAGGTTATTCCCCCGCGCCCAACTCGGCGGCCCAGTCTTTGGCGCAGCGCTGGGCCTGGGTCCACCACGGCTGGGCGCACCTGCCCCCGCCGCGCAGCAGCTCTTCACGGCGGCCCCGCTGGATCGGCCGCCCGCGATGCCCCGGCAGAAGCGGTGGCCGAAAAGCCGGTGGGAGAGGCAGAGGGCCGTCTTCTCCCCCGCCATCTGCCCAAAACGGCTGTCCATTTCAAATCCCACCACCGGGTCAAGGGCCGCTGTCGGCCCGGCCAAAATGGCAAAGAAAACGATTTTATAAAGCCCTGGCGACGGCGCTCTTCTGCGTTTGGTCCGGGGAACGGCCTCTCCTCTATTTTGGAAAGGGGGACGACTGCCGCTCGGGCCACCGGCACCAGAGCTGGACCCGCCGCCAAAAGCGCGGCCGCCAGGGCGCACCCGGCCGCTCCAACGGCCTTTATCGCGGCTTTCCCCCGCTCATCCCTCACAAAACAGGGGGACGACCGCCCCTTTGGCCACGTCCACCAGCCCCTTGTCGGTGATTTTCAAAGCCGGGCTCACCGGCAGCGAGAGGGTGCACAGGGACATCACCGGCTCGTAGTGGCGGTACCCCAGCCGGCGCAGGGCGAGCTGTACCTCCCGCAACTGGGAACCGATGACCTCCATCGGCTCCTCGCTCATCAGCCCCGCCACCGGCAGGGGGATCTCGGCCAGGATCTCGCCGCCCTCGGCCACCGCCATCCCCCCGCCCAGCTGCCGCACCCGCTCGGCCGCCAGGGCCATGTCGGCGGCGCTGTGGCCCACCGCCATCAGGTTGTGGTGGTCGTGGGCATAGGTGGTGGCCACCGCCCCGCGCTGCAGCAGGTCGCCGCAGGCAAACCCGCGGCCTACGCCGCCGCCCCGGCCGTGGCGCTCAAAGACGCAGACCAGGGCCGCACCGCTGCCCTGCCAGTCCACCAGCCCCCCTCGCACCGGCAGGGAGAGGTGCTCCTCGGTGGTCTGGGTCCTTAGGCGGCTGACCCCCATGGCCCGCACCGTCACCCGCTGGGCCCCCTGGGGGGCGGGCACCCGAAAGGCCTCCTCCCCGATGGGGGAAAGCTGCACCGAGCGGTAGAAGTGGGGCGGGAACATCCCCGCGCGGCGGCGGGGGGGGGCCGGGGCCGCCGCGTCCCACACCAGCCGCCCGGCCTTGTAGGTGCGCTGGGGCAGAAAGTCCTCGGCCCGCTCGGAGAGCAGCACCATGTCCGCCAGCCGGCCGGGGGCAAGGGCCCCCCGGTCGTACAGCCGCATCCGCCGGGCGCCGGTGTAGCTGGCGCAGTAGACGGCCTGTTCCAGGGGCATCCCCTGTCGTACCGCCTCCCTCGCCAGGGCGTTGAGGTGGCCCCGGTCGACGAGGGCGTCGGCCATGGTGTCGTCGGTGACAAAAGCGGTCTGCCCGTAGAGGCGGTTTTGCACGATGAACGCCACCACCTCGGGCAGCATCATCTTCTGCTGCAGCTCGAAGAACATCCCCTTAAAATAGCGGTGCTTCACCTCTTCCAAGTCGTGCTCGGTGTGGTCCGAGTCGATGCCGGTGAAGAGGTAGCGGGAGAGGTCGACCCCCTTGAGGCGGGGGCAGTGCCCCTCCAGGGGGAGCGCCGGGGCCCGGTCGCGCAGGTAGCGGGTGAAAACATTGGGCTTGCAGGCGGGTTCGCTTAGCACCCCGCGGGTGTTCATCACCTCGCCCAGGCAGGCGATGCGGGGGTCTTGGAGCAGCTCCTTCAGCTCCTCCAGCCCGATCTCGCCGCCGGTGGTCTCCAGCGCGGCGCTGGTGGAGGGCACCGAGCTGGGGATACCGCAGAGCACCTCCACCGCGCTGTCAGGGGCGGCGTCGAGGATGGCACGGATCCCCTCGAGCCCAAAGACGTTGGCGATCTCGTGGGGTTCGCTGACGATGGTGGTGACCCCACAGCGGGCCAGGTAGTCGGTGAAGGGCAGCGGGGCGGCCATGCTGCTCTCGATGTGCATGTGCACGTCCACCAGCCCGGGAATCAGGTAGCGCCCGCCGCAGTCAAAGCGCGCCGGGGCCGAAAACTCCTCCAGCCCCTCCTCCCCCAGGCCCACATGGAAGATCCGCCCCTCCAAAACGGCCAGATAGCCATGGAAAAAGCGCTGGAAATAGCTGTTGTATATCCGGGCGTTCTCGAGGATCAAATCAACTGGATACACGGCATACCACCCTTTCTGCAAACAGGCGGCCCGTCGGGGGCCGCACATCCCTTCTCTTTCCTGCATGATAGCACAGCGGCGGCCGGGGGGACAAGGGTCACCGCTTGTCAATTTGCCGGGAATGCCGTACACTCTCTTCAGAGGGAGCGCACAGCCGCGTTTCCGATCCAATTTGACCGGCGGGGTGAGCGCGTGAAAACAGATCGTCTGGTGGGCATTTTGACCTACCTTTTGCAGACCGACCGGGCCACCATGCCGGAGCTGGCGGCCCGCTTTGAGGTGTCCCGGCGCACCATCCAGCGGGACGTGGATGCCCTCTGCCGCGCGGGCATCCCCCTGGTGAGCACCCGGGGCGGCGGCGGAGGGGTCGCCATCATGGACGGCTACAAGCTCGACCGGCGGCTGCTCAGCCCCGGTGAATTGCAGGGCATCCTCGCCGGTCTGCGGGGGCTCGACAGCGTCAGCAAGACCTCCTCGGCCGAGCAGTTTTTGCAGAAGGTCTCCGCCCGGGGGGAGGCCCCCTTCTCCCCCGACGGCGACCTGGTCATCGACCTGGCATCCTTTTACAAGGACAGCCTGTCCGAAAAGATCGAGCTGCTGCGCCGGGCCATCGCCCAGCAGGAGCTGGTGCGCTTTCACTATTACTACGGCAAGGGCGAGGCCGACAAGCGGGTGGAGCCCTATTCCCTGGTCTTCAAGTGGTCGGACTGGTACCTCTTCGGCTTTTGCACCCAGCGGCAGGACTTCCGCCTCTACAAGCTGGGGCGGCTCTGGGCCCTGACCCCCGCCGGAGAGGGGTTTGTCCCCCGCCCGGTGCCGGCGGAAAAGCGCCGCTTCGGCAGCCAGATGCGCGATGACTACCTGGTCACTGCCCTCTACTGCCCGGCGGCCAAATACCGGCTGGTGGAGGAGCGGGGCCCCGACTCCTTTTCCGTCGCAGAGGACGGCCGCCTGCTGGCCCGCTGGGGGTTTGCCGGGCCGGAGGAGGCCCTCGCCTGGTTCCTCAGCTTCGGCGACGGGGCGGAGGTCATCGACCCGCCCCAGATGAGGGAGCGGGTGCGCGAAGAGGCCGAAAAAATCGCCGCCCGCCACCGCTGAATAGGACAGGCTGTTGTCCTGTTCGCCCTGCTACGATAAGGGAGAAATGACGGCGGACCGCCCAGGGGGCAGCCCGCAGAGGAGGCGTCTTTGATGGTGGAGCCCCGCTGCGGCCTTTCCCGTACCGGACGCACCTGGAGGGAGCGCTGCGGCGGCGGCAACGAGACCGACGGCTCTCCTTTCACGGGACCTGCCCCCTGGCCCGGTGCCGCCAGGGCAGGGGACAGCCCCGCCTTCCCCTGCGCGCTGTCGGCGCGCCATTCCAGCGACACCCCGCCCGGCGCCCGCATCGAGCGGTGCCGGGGCTGGGCTGAAAAGAAGGAGGAGAAAAAAGTGGTGGAGATTTACAGCTACGGCGACTTTGTCGAGGGGCTTTTGGCGGCGGGGTTTGCCCTGGGCGGCAGCAACGCCGAGAGCATCTACACCCTGGTGCCCTGGGACTGGCGGGAACAGCCGCCCTACGACACCCCGGTGCGCTGGCACACCGGCGACCCCGAGACCGACCCCTGGGAGTGGCGGATGCGGGTGCTGACAGAGCGCGACGACATCGCCTACGGCAAGGTGTTTTTCAAAAAGAGCGGCTACATCACCCGGGCCTGGTACCCCTATTTCCTCGCCGCCCGCCGACAGGGGCGGACCCTTTTCGAGGCCTATGAGGAGGGACAGGTCAGCCGGGAGGCCAAGCGGGTCTACGAGGCGCTGCTGGCAGCCGACAGCCTCCCCGCCCACGAGCTCAAGCGCCGGGCCGGCTTCTCTTCCCAGGAGAAGGCCCCCTTTGAGCGGGCCCTGACGGAATTGCAGATGCGGCTTTACATCACCGTCTGCGGCCGGCAGCAAAAGCGCTCCCAAACCGGGGAGGGGTACGGCTGGCCCTCGGCCGCCTTCTGCACCGCCGAGCGCTTCTGGGGCTGCGGCCTGTTTCGCGAGGCGGACGCCCTCTCCCCCCGGGAGGCGGAGGAGGCCATCGCCCGTCAGGTCTACCGCCTCAACCCCGAGGCGCCCCCCAAAAAGTGCAGAAGTTCATCCGCGGGTAGGACCAAAACAAGGCGGCCCGGGAAAGGCGACATCGCTTTTCCCGGGCCGCTTCTCCGTCACCAGCCGTAGCGGCCGCCGATGAAGTCGACAAAGCGCTTGGCGCTGGGGGAGAGGGAGACGTCCCGCAGCTTGCACCAGCTGATGTGCCGGGGCGGCAGGGAAAAATCCACCGGCAGCTTCACCACCAGTCCCCGGCGCAGGTAGTCCTCGGCAAACTCCTCGATGGCGCAGCAGACCCCTAGACCGATGCGGGCGAAGTCCAGCAGCAGGTCGTGGGAGCCCAGCTCGATTTCCGGGGAGATGGGCAGGCCCTGCGCGGCAAACCAGTCGTCCACCAACCGCCGGGCGTTGGACTTGCGCTCCAGCAAGATCAGCGGCAGGGCCGCCACCTCGGCGGCGACGAGGGGACGCTGGGGCAGGGGGTAGCGGGGCCCGGCCAGAAAGACGTCGTGCACCCGGAAAAAGCGGTGCTCCTCCACCCGCTGGTCCCGCACCGGGGAGTTGACAAAGGCCAGGTCCACGCTGTGTTCGGCCAACATCTCCACCGCCTCGATGGAGGTGCCGTTTTGGATGACCAGCTGGATGTGGGGGTACTCCCGGTGAAAGCGCTCCAACTGGCCCAGGATCACAAAGCGGGAGATGGTGTCCGACACCCCCACCCGCAGTTGCCCCTGCTCCAGGTTCTGCTGCTCCCGCAGGCTCTGCTGCCCCTGTTCCAGGGTTTTGAGGGCGGCGTCCACATAGCCGTAGAGCAGCTCCCCCTCGCTGGTGAGGGAGAGCCGCTTCCCCCGCCGGTCGAAGAGGGGGACCCCCAACTGGCTCTCCAGGTGTTTGACCGTCTGGCTCACCGCCGACTGGGAGACAAAGAGCTTCCCCGCCGCCGCCGAGAAGCCCCCCTGCCGCGCCACCTCGCGAAAGACCCGATAGTGTTCCAGCTTGACCTCCATACTATTAGACCACCTTATAAATTATATTATGAAAAGATATTTTACTTATATATACAATTGCATTATACTGGTAGAGCAGTTGTTTGTAAACCGGGCTTTTGGGCCCGCCAAAAAAGGAGAGGCAAGATGAGTAACTTCGTAGGCACCGTATCCAGAGGGATCAAACTTCCCATCGTCAAAGAGGGGGACGACCTGGCCGCCATCGTGGCCAGGTCGGTGCTGGACGCCGCCGCGGGCGAGCCCTTCGCCCTGCACGATCGGGACGTGGTGGCCATCACCGAGTCTGTGGTGGCCCGCACCCAGGGCAACTACGCCACCGTCGACGACATCGCCGCCGACGTGCGGGCCAAGCTGGGGGGCGAGCACATCGGGGTGGTCTTCCCCATCCTCAGCCGCAACCGCTTCTCGGTCTGCCTCAAGGGGATCGCCAAGGCCGCCAAAAAGGTGACGGTGCTGCTCAGCTACCCCTCCGACGAGGTGGGCAACCACCTGATCGACATCGACCGGCTGGAAGAGGCCGGCATCAACCCCTGGAGCGACGTCCTCACCGCCGAGGAATTCCACGAGACCTTCGGCACCGTGCTGCACCCCTTCACCGGGGTGGACTACCTGGACTACTACGCCCAGGTCATCCGCGAGTGCGGGGCCGAGCCCCAGATCGTGTTGGCCAACAAGCCCGCCGCCATCCTGCGGTACACCAAGCGGGTGCTGGCCTGCGACATCCACACCCGGCAGCGCACCTGCCGCCAGCTGAAGGAGGCCGGGGCCGAGGCGGTCTGCTCCCTCAGCGACATCCTCAACCAGAGCATTGGCGGCCGCGGCTACAACGAGCAGTACGGTCTGCTGGGCTCCAACAAGGCCACCGAGACCTCGGTGAAGCTCTTCCCCCGGGACTGCGACGCCTTTGTCCAGCGGGTGGCCGACCTGCTGCGCGAGGGCAGCGGCAAGCAGATCGAGGTCATGGTCTACGGCGACGGTGCCTTCAAAGACCCGGTGGGCCAGATTTGGGAACTGGCGGACCCGGTGGTCTCCCCCGCCCACACCGCCGGGCTCGACGGCACCCCCAACGAGGTCAAGCTGAAATACCTGGCCGACAACGACTTTGCCGACCTCAGCGGCGAGGAGCTGCAGGCCGCCGTCCGCGAGCGCATCGCCCACAAGAAGGACAAGCTGGTGGGCGACATGGCCGCCCAGGGCACCACTCCCCGCCGGCTGACCGACCTCATCGGCTCCCTGTGCGACCTGACTTCCGGCAGCGGCGACAAGGGCACCCCGGTGGTGCTGGTGCAAAACTACTTCGACAACTACGCCAAATAAGGCCCGCCGTACGGCCTTGAGAGGGCGCCCTAAAATGGGCGCCCTCTCTCTGTTTTACCCCCCAAAAAGGGCATGGCATTGGCCGCATAACTGTGTTATACTGAATCTATATACGCCAGGAGGAGGTGGGGGGCCGCTTTGAAATACAGACGACTGTTTGCCGCCGCACTGGCCGCCCTCGCCCTCCTGAGCGGCTGCGCCAAGGACAGCCCCCAGCGGGAGGGGCACCCCGCCGGCAACTACCAGCGCCCCCCGGTGGCCGAGGCGGTCTTTGACGGCAGCGACGCGGTCTCGGGCGGGGGGGCCGACATCGACCTGACCAACCTGGGCGAGGGCTATGTGGCGGTGCGGGCCCAGCACAGCGCCCGCCTGAAATTTCAGGTGCTCAAGGGGGAGGAGACCTACAACTACGACCTGGCAAACGACGGCACCCCCTGCTTTTACCCCCTGCAGATGGGGGACGGCGAATACACCTTTCGGGTGATGCGAAACACCACCGGCGACCGGTATGCCCAACTCCTTTCCACCGCCCGGCAGGTGCAGCTCACAAGCGAGTTCGCCCCCTTCCTCCGCCCCAGCATCCAGGTCAACTACACCCCCCGGTCCGCCTGCGTGGACAAGGCCGCCCAGCTGTCGGCGGAGGACACCAGCCAGATCGGGGTGGTCAACAGCATCTACGACTACATCGTAAAAAATATCCGCTACGACGTGGGGAAGGCGGAGACCGTCCCCAAGGGCTACACCCCCGACCCCGACGAGACCCTGAAAAGCGGCACCGGCATCTGCTACGACTATGCGGCCCTGGCGGCTGCCATGCTCCGCAGCCAGGGCATCCCCACCAAACTCGTCACCGGCTACGTGGCCCCGAACGACCTCTACCACGCCTGGAACTTGATCTATTTGGAGGAGTCGGGCTGGATCGCGGTGGAGTTTCAGGTGGAGGCCGGCAATTGGGTGCGCATCGACACCACCTTCGCCGCCGGCGGGGCGGACCTAAAGGATTTTGTGGGCGACGGCAAAAACTATGTCGACCGCTATGTGTACTGATATGGGCGCGAGAAAAAGAGGAGGCGGCAGATGAAACAGACGCTGTTGAACGACCTGGAGCTGAGCCTGTTTTGCGAAAATCTATCCATGATGCTGGGGGCCGGCATCCCGTCCAGCGAGGCGCTGGAGCTCTTTTGCGAGGACATGGAGCCCGGCCCCTTTCAGGAGGGGGTCCGGCGGGTCTTGGACTGCCTGGAAGAGACCCACTCCCTCCCCGGCGCCCTGCGGGCGGCGGGCTGTTTCCCCAGCTATTTGAGCGACATGGTCGAGGTGGGCGAGATCGCCGGGCGCACCGAGCAGGTGCTCAAACGGCTGGCCGTCTACTACGAGGGGCAGGACGCCCTGCAGAAAAAGCTGCGCAGCGCCGTGGTCTACCCCACGGTGATGCTGGTTTTGATGACCGCGGTGATGCTCTTTTTGGTCTTTGAGGTGCTGCCGGTCTTTTCCGGCGTCTACGCCCAGTTGGCGGGGGACCTGACCGGCTCCTCCGTCGGGTACATGTCGGTGGCCAAGGGGGTCGCCTGGGCGGTGCTGGTCATCACCCTGGTGCTGGCGGTCCTCCTCTTGGTGGGGCTGCAGATGATGAAGCGCCCCCGGGGGCTGCAGCGGCTGGCCGCCCTGGCCCAGCGCCTCCCCCTGACCAAGGGGGTCGCCTACCAGGTGTCTCTGGCCCGCTTCACCTCGGCCCTGAGCACCTTTTTGGCCAGCGGGGTGGACACCGACCGGGCCATGGCCGTCTCCAGTGAGATGGTGGACCACCCCCTCCTGCGCGCCAAACTGACCCGCTGCCGGGAGCGGATGGAGACCGGCGAGGGGTTGGCCCAAGCCATCTACGCCGAAAAGGTCTTCCCCTCCCTCTACGCCCGGATGCTCGTCAGCGGCTTTCAGAGCGGGAGCGGCGAGGAGTCGCTGGCCCGTCTCACCCGCCTCTTTGCAGAGGAGTCCGACCGCCAGATCGACGGGGCCCTCTCGACGGTCGAGCCGGGGCTGGCGGCCTTCCTCACCCTCTCGGTGGGGGTCATCCTCCTAGCGGTCATGCTGCCCCTCATCGGCATCATGGGCGCCATCGGCTAAAGGGGGGCTTTGCTGTGTACACCTCGTTTGCCCAGCGGCGGCGGGCCCGGCGGGTCCGGCTGCTCCTCCTCGCGCTGGCGGCGCTGCTGCTGGCCGGCTGTCTCCTGCTGCTGCCCAGGGTGCAGGGGGATCTGAGCCGGCAGTCGGCCGCCGCGGCCGAGGCGGCGGTGCGCCGGGCGGTGGTGCAGTGCTACGCCGTCGAGGGGGCCTACCCCGCCGACTTGCAGTACCTGGAAGAGCGCTACGGGCTGCAGATCAACCACCGGCGCTACATTGTGGACTACAACATCCTCGCCCCCAATGTGGCGCCCCAAATCACCGTGCTGGAAAAAGAGAGCTGACGGCGAGAGCGGCCGAGGAAAGGGGGAATCAGGCGTGAAGAAAAAGCAGGCGGGGGGGCAGTTCGCCTCGGCGACGGCCGTCTTTTTCTCCTTTTTGCTGGCGATGCTGCTCCTGGTCATCCTGGGCTCTTCCAGCTACCGGGACACCGTGGCCGGGATGGAGGGGAACCAGGCCGCCCGGGCCGGGCGCGCCTATCTGCTGACCAAGCTGCGCAGCGGCGACCAGGCGGGGATGGCCGCCGTCGAGACCGGGGCGGCAGGGGACGTTCTGGTCCTCTCCGAGCGGGCGGGGGACGAGGTCTTTGAGACCCGCATCTACCTGGCAAACGGCAACCTGGTGGAGGAATACCTCCCCGCCGGGGAGGGGGGCGACCCCTCTCTGGCCCAGGTGGTCTGCCCCGCCGGGCAGTTTTCCGCCCGGCGGGAGGGGGACACCCTGCACCTGCAAATAGACGGAAGCGCCTTTTCCTATGCCCTGCGCAGCACAGAGGGGGGAGAGCAATGAGCCGCCGCAACCGAAGCGCCGCCTTTTATGTGGAGACGGCCATCACCCTCTTCTTCCTCCTCTGCACCGCCGCGGTCATCGCCCAGCTCTTCTCCACCGCCCTGCAAAGCAGCCACCTGGCCGAGGAGATGACCCGGGCCGAGTTCGCCGCCGAGGAGGAGGCGGAGCGGCTGGCCGCCGCCCCCACCCTGGAGGATTGGGCGGCGGCCGTACAGGGCGCCGGGGCCCAACTGTCCCAAGACGGGGACCGCTACACCGCCCGCCTCCTCCTCGGGGAGGGCGACGGTTGGGTGCTGGTGGAGCTGCAGGCGGAGGAGACCGCCGGCGGCCGGCTGGCCCGGGCCCAGATCTCCGCCGGGCGGAGGGAGAAGGCCAGCTTCTCCCTGGAGTCCGGCCGGTACTGGCAGGGAGAGGGGGGACAGCCGTGAGGCGGCAGACAGCGGGCCAACAGCCGGTCAAGACCGGGGCCCTGACCATCTTGCTGGTGGTGATGAGCATCTGCCTGGCAGCCCTGGCGGTGCTCTCCCTCACCACCGCCGCGGCCGACCGCAAGCTGGCCGAGCGCAGCGGCGAGACCACCCGCACCACCTATGCCCTGGAGCTGGCGGGCCAGCAGTGGCTGGCCCAGCTGGACGCCCTC
The DNA here is from genome assembly GCF_009876955.1 of Bittarella massiliensis (ex Durand et al. 2017). Classification (NCBI taxonomy): domain Bacteria; kingdom Bacillati; phylum Bacillota; class Clostridia; order Eubacteriales; family Oscillospiraceae; genus Bittarella (ex Durand et al. 2017); species Bittarella massiliensis (ex Durand et al. 2017). The sequence goes on from NZ_WWVY01000002.1 coordinate 403,054, forward strand.
CTCCTCGAGGCGGGAGACCAAAGCCCCGCCGACCTGCAGGCCCTGGCCGCCCAGCGGCTGGATGGGCAGCTGCGGTGGGAGGGCAAGACCCTGGTCGCCACCCTGGGCGACCAGGGGGAACGGCAATTGCAGCTCACCGTCGAGCTGACCGGCGGCAAAACCCGTTACCGGGTGCGCGGCTGGCAGGTGATCACCCCCTGGGAGGGGGGCGGTCCCCAGGGCGGTCTCTGGGACGGCCAGAGCTAGGGCCGTCAACACATCCATTCATCCGGGAGGTATCAGGCCAATGGACATCACAGCTATTTTGAAACAGGCGGTGGACTGCGGGGCGTCAGACATCTTCGTCATCGCCGGACTCCCCCTCTCCTACCGGCAAAACGGACACATCGTCCGCACCGAGGGGGAGCGGCTGATGCCCGACCGGACGGCGGCGGTGGTCAAGGCCGTCTACGAGATCGCCGGGAAGGAGCAGTCCCCCCACTTCGCCCTGGAGGGGGACGACGACTTCTCCTTCTCCATTCAAAACCTGGGGCGCTTTCGGGTGAACATCTTTCGCCAGCGGGGCAGTCTGGCGGCGGTGATCCGGGTCATCCGCTTCGGCCTTCCCCAGCCGGAGGACCTGCACATCCCCCCGGTGGTGATGCAGATCGCCGAAAAGACCAAGGGGTTGGTGCTGGTCACCGGCCCCGCCGGCAGCGGCAAGTCCACCACCCTGGCCTGCATGGTGGACCACATCAACCAAAACCGCGAGGGCCACATCATCACCATGGAAGACCCCATCGAATACATCCACCGCCACCAGAAGTGCATCGTCACCCAGCGGGAGATCACCAGCGACGCCGGCAGCTATGTGCGGGCGCTGCGGGCGGCCCTGCGGGAGAGCCCGGACGTCATCTTGCTGGGGGAGATGCGCGACTATGAGACCATTGAGGTGGCCATGACCGCCGCCGAGACCGGGCAGCTGCTCTTCTCCACCCTGCACACCACCGGGGCGGCCAACACCATCGACCGCATCATCGACGTCTTCCCTGCCAACGCCCAGCAGCAGGTGCGGGTGCAGCTGTCCATGGTGCTGCAGGCGGTCATCTGCCAGCAACTTGTCCCCACCCTGGACGGGGCGCTGGTCCCCGCCTTTGAGATCATGCTGGTCAACCCCGCCATCAAAAACATGATCCGGGAGCAGAAGAGCCACCAAATCGACTCGGCCATCTTCGCCGGGGCCGACCAGGGGATGCGCACCATGGACCAAAGCCTGCTGGAACTCTGGAAACAGGGGGCCATCTCGGCCGAGACCGCCGCCATGTACTGCCTCAATTTGGAGACCATGCAGAAAAAGTTGCAGGCCGGCCGCTAGGCCCGCGGGAGAAAGGAGCATTGCCGTGAACACACTGACTGTCCGCCTCTTTGGGGGGCTGCGCGCCGTGCAGGGCGACCGGGTCCTGTTGGAGAGCAAGGGCCGGCTGGGCCGCCCGGCGGAGGCCTTTGCCTACCTGCTGCTGCACCGGCAGGAGGCGGTGACCAACGAGCAGCTCATCGAGGCCCTCTGGGAGGACGAGGACCTGGAAAATCCCGCCGGCGCCCTGAAAAATGCCATCTACAACCTGCGCAAACAGCTGCGGGACGCGGGGCTGGAAGGGGATTGTATCCGCAGCTCCAAAAACCGCTACCAGCTGACCCCCGACTTCCCGGTGGAGCTGGACACCGAGGAGGCCGAGGAGTGCTACCGCACCATCACCCGCCCCGGCGTGTCCGACGGCGAACTCCTCCGGGCGGGAAAGGCCCTCTTCTCCCTCTACTCGGGGGACCTGCTGCAAAACCTCCCCACCCAGCGGTGGATCGTGCAGTACAACGTCTACTACCGCCGCCTCTACCTGGACGCGGTGGACAGGGTCTGCACCCAGCTGCTCAAAGACCCCTCGAGCGAGCACTGCGAGGAGGTGCTGGCCATCTGCCGCAAGGCAAACCTCATCGAGCCCCTGCGGGAGCCCATCTACCTCTATATGTTCACCGCCATGCAGTAGTTGGGGATGAAGAAGGCCATCCTCAACTACTACCCCATCACTGCCAACCTCTTTTACGACGAGCTGGGGGAGCGGCTGTGCGCCGAGATCCGCCAGATCTACTTCTGGGCCAGCGAGGGCACCAACCTCATCGAGCAGGACCTGCAGCAGATCCAGGAGGACCTGGCCGAAATCACCAAGGACCAGCGGCCCATCCGCGGCGCCTATTTCTGCCCGTATGAGATGTTCAAGCACATCTACCACATGGTGGCCCGCAGCGCCGAGCGGGCGGGCAACAACGTGGTGCTGCTCCTCCTGACCCTCACCAAGCCCAGTGGCGGGGTGCTGCCCAAAGACCTCAACGTCACCGCCATGCTCAAACTCAAGAGCGCCATCTCCCGCGCCCTGCGCAAGGGGGACGTCTTCTCCCGCTACTCCAAGAGCCAGTATATCCTCATGCTCTCGGTGCGCCAGTTCTCCGACGTGGAGATCATCACCGAGCGGCTGCAGAAATGTTTTGCCGCCGAGCAGCCCCCCAAAGGGGTGCGGCTGCAGCCCAAGGCCAGAGAGCTCTCCCCCATCGTCTAAACAGGTCCCCCTCCGCCCCGGACGCCGCTGTCCGGGGCTCTTTTTGCCTCCTTTTCGCCCGGTGCGGCGGCGCGCCCTCCTCGCCCCCTGCCGGCAGCCGTTAAAAAACTTCTTGCCTTTTTTGTAAAAATTTCGGTTTCGTGACCGGTTCTGTGACCGCTCGCCGATAGAATGAGGACAGAAACAGAGATCGCGTGCCTTTCGTGACGCTTGAAACACTGCAATAGAGGAGGAAACCAACATGAAAAAACGAGTGCTGGCCTGCCTGACCGCCCTTGTTTTGGCACTGGGCTGCTTCCCCGCCACCGCCTTTGCCAACAAGCCGGAATCCGGCATCGGCTCTTCTTCGGTCACCGAGCAAAATTCCAAGCACGACACCGAAGTCAAGTTCGACCACAAGACCTACTCCATCACCGCCCCCCGCAACATCGAAACCGTCACCTACAAGCTGACTGCCTCCCTGGCCGCCAGCCCCGCCAACCTCTCCCTCAAAAATGGGGAGAGCGGGGATGTCGCCTTCGCCCCCTCGCTGGAAAACACCGTCGCCAAGACGGTGAGCGACAAGGGCTTCCAGCTCGGCTTCAAGCTGGTGCGCGGCTCCTACACCGACACCTACTACGACATCCAGCGCATCGAGTACACCTTTACCCCGAAGGGGCAGGGCGAGACGGTGCACACCACCATCCACTACCCCCTCGACGGCAACCACAAGCTGGAGGGAGTCGGCAACGGCTACTGGGTCGAGCAGCAGTTTATCCTCGGCGCCGGCGGCGGCAACCGGGTCGACCTGAAACCCGGCACCAGCTACAAAGTCTCCGTCAGAGTCTATACCAGGGACCGCAACAACATCGAGCACACCGTCATTGCCTGCCCCGAGGTTGACAACTTCGGCAGCGTCACCATCCCTGAGGCCTACACCGCCGAGATCGGCAAGACCGACCTGAGCGGCAGCTACCTGACCTTTGCCGGCAACGAGAACTTCGGCGTCTCTCCCCAAGGGAGCGAAAACACCTACACCGTCACCAAACTGCAAAACAACAACGCCTCGGCGGTCCTCACCGCCCAGTTGCACCTGAAAGACGGCACCGCTGTCGCCAGCGCCGACGTGGCTGTTGGCGGCCCCCGCCTCAACACCGTCACCTTCCAGGTGAACGAGAGCGCCGGCTCCATCTCCGGCGGCAAACCGGTGCAGTCGGTCTACGGCGCGAGCAACGTCAAGGTCCCCACCGTCACCGCCAGATCCGGCTACTTCTTCATCGGCTGGGCCGCTGAGGGCAGCGACAAGATCGCCATCGGCCCCAACCAGAAAAATGTCAAAGCCCCCCTCGCCGGCGACATCACCTACGTGGCCCAGTTCTCCCGGCAGACCAACGTGGTCACCATCTTCTACGAAAACAGCGCCACCGGCGCCCCTCTCGGCCAGGTGAGCGAGCTGGTGGGCGACAGCGAGCAGCCTTTGACACTGATCGACGAACAGCACAACGGCCTCCCCGTCGGCAGCGAGTACACCCTCCCCACCGCCAAGACCCTGGTTGGCTACACCTTCGAGGGCATCTACGACAACTACGGCAACAAGGTGACCACCGATGCGGTGGAGGTCAAAGGGATGGCCAACCAAAACGCCTACTTTGTCCGCTACACCCCGGTCAACTACACCGTCACCCTGCACTTTGACAGCGCCGCCGGTTCGGCGGAGAGCGAGTCGATCTCGGTTCCCCTCTATGGCAAGCTGGACGCTCCCGCTTTCAACGCCAACGACGGCTACCTCTTCCACGGCTGGAAGCTGCCCGACGGCAGTGCCTACGACCCCTCGGTCCGCATCACCTCCGACCTGGAGCTGACCGCCGACATCACCCACCTTTCTTACACCGTCACCTTCCTGCCCGGCGAACACGGTTCCCTGGACGGGGAGACCACCCAGCAAGTCTACCACGGAGAGGCCGCGGTGGCCCCCACTCCTGTCCCCAATGAGGGCTGGGTGTTTGCCGGCTGGGACACCGATTTCTCGAATGTCACCGGCAAGCTGACCGTGACCGCTCTCTGGGAGGAAAAGACCTTTACCGTCACCTCTCAGTTCAGAGACACCGACGGCAACCCCCTGGAAAATGTCTCGGCTCTGCAGGGCGACGAGGAGACCCCTGTCACCCTGGAAGACAGTTCCCTGCCCGTGCAGGAGGGCACCGTCCTCCACGGCATGACCGACCGCCAGCTGTTCCCCACCCTCATCGGCTATGAGGCGGTGGGCGTCTACGACAAGGACGGCAATCTGCTGACCACCGATCCCAAAGTCACCGGCGACAACACCTACACCCTGGTCTACCAGGCCAAGGAGAACACCGTTACCTTTGCTCTGCCCGCTGCCGCCGGCAGCCTGGAGAGCAGCACCGCCAGCGTCCCCAACTACGGCAAGCTGGCCGACCTGCCCACCCCCGCCATGAACGACGGCTACACCTTCCAGGGCTGGGCCGACGAAAACGGCAACCTCTACGACATCAACACCCGCCTCACCTCTGACATCGAGCTGACCGCCCTCTACAACCGGGCCTCCTATACCGTCACCTTCCTGCCCGGCGAGCACGGCACCGTCTCTGGCGACGCCCAACAGACCGTCTGGCACGGCGAAGCCGCCGTGGCCCCTCAGGCCACTCCCGATGAGGGCTGGGTGTTTGCCGGCTGGGATGCCGACTTCTCGAAGGTCACCGGCGAACTGACCGTCACCGCCCTCTGGCAGGAGGTCGAGCCCGAAGAGCCCGTGAACCCCCCCCCCCCGGATGAGGAGGAGCCCCCTGTGGGCCCGGTCATTCCGACCGACCCCGCTATTCCGACTGATCCCACTGCTCCGGTCAACCCGACCAACCCCGTCCCCCCGGCTGTCACCCCCGGCGGCAATACCCCCGCTGACAATACGCCGGCCGACAACACCCCGGCTGACCAGGTGACCATTCCCGACAACGAGACCCCCGAGGCCCAGACCCCGGTCGACGGCCCCACCGAGGAGATCCTCGACAACGAGACCCCGCAAGCCCAGGCCCCCGGCGCTGACCGCATGACCCTGCTCGACTTGATTGGCGCCGCTGTCGCCCTGATCCTCGCCATCGCCGGCGCTTTGAGCAAAAAGCGCACCCTCGGCAAAAAGGGTATCCTGGCCGGTATCGCCACCCTGCTGGTTGTCCTCTTCTTCGTGACCCAGCCCATGGTCTGGCGCTTCCGCATCGCCGACATCTGGACCATCTTCTTCGCCGTCGGCATCGCCGCTCAGGCCTTCACCCTCCTCTTCAAGAAAGACGAAGAGGCAGAAGAGGCCCAGGAGAACCGCTAATCGGTTCAGGCGGCCCCACATTCTCGGCAGTCTTATCCCAAACCGGATAAGGTGATAAAAGCCCCTGCCGCCCACCTTTCTAGGAGGGCGGCAGGGGCTTTCTGTTGGGTAGTGGGATTTTTCTGCAGGGCGAGGAAGACGGGGCTCTTTTCAAAAAGAGGGCTTTCATCAGGGCCCTCTTGTCCCTATTCGCCTCCTTGCCCCCGCCCCGGCTTGCTCGATTTGCAGGTTGCAGGGCCCCCTCATCCCTTTGCCTCATCGCGGGCATAGAAAAAACCACCTGCCAAAACAGGTGGTCATATCTCTGTTTCAAATGGGAGTAGGTCTTTCCCTTTTGCAAATTTGGGACACGGCAAATTGCCGAAGTACACGCCGTCTGGCTTCCCCTCTGGGTATGCTTCGCAATTCCAGAGCAATATATGCTCTTTCTGTGCGTGTTTACAGGACCGGCAGGCAATCTCCCTTTCATCTCCGTGCTGAAACCCCACTATCGGGTCAAAACACATCTCTACGTTCCATTTTAAAGAGGATCCCTACCGTCCGCCCCTGCCGCCAGTCTTTTTCTGCTCCAGAAGGCGCACATAGACCACCTTGCTGTTTCCGTCGGCCGAGCGGATGCCCTTGATGTCCAGCATCCCCAGGGATTTGAGAAAGGGGGTCAGCTTCTTAAAGCCGAAATTGCGGACGTCAAAATCGGGGTAGCGCTTGGTGAGCACGCTCCCCAGCTCGCCGGTAAAGGCCCAGCCGTCCTCGTCGGAAATCTCCTCCACAATGTTGCGGATGGCCTTGCGGATGGTCTTTTGCGAGGTCATCTGCTGGGAGCCGCCGGTGGCGGGGACGCATTTGGCGGTCTCGGGGGCTTCGGTCTCCGCTTCCAGCTGTTCTGTCTCCTCGCTCTCGGCGGCCTGGGCGGCAGTCTCGGCCAGGATCTCCAGGTAGCGGAACTTGTTGCAGGCGCTGATGAAAGGCTGGGGGGTCTTTTTCTCCCCCATCCCCACCACGTACATCCCCGACTCCCGCAGACGGGCGGCCAGCCGGGTGAAGTCGCTGTCGCTGGAGACGATGTAGAACCCCTCCACATTCCCCGAGTAGAGGATGTCCATGGCGTCGATGATCATGGCCGAGTCGGTGGCATTTTTGCCGGTGGTGTAGCCGTACTGCTGGATGGGGAGGATCGAGTTGTCCAGCAGCAGGCTCTTCCAGGACTGGAGAAGCGGGCTCGACCAGTCCCCGTAGATGCGCTTGTAGGTGGCGATCCCGTCGCTAGAGACCTCGTCGAGGATGCACTTGATGTATTTGCCCGACACATTGTCGGCGTCTATCAGGACGGCAAAGCGCCGGTCCATGCTGTTTTCCATATGATTCCTTCCTTTTTCCTTGATACTTTCCAGTATACACCATCCCCTGCGCCGGATGCAATCGAAAAAGGCCGGTCGGGGGAAAGAGGGACAAGGGAATTGCGATCCGGCGCATAAAAATGACCGCCGGAGAGGCCCCGACGGCCAAATGCGGGGAAAGGGGCAAAAGCCCCCTTGTCCCTTCTCCTTTTGCAGGAGATAGCCCAGGCGCCGCGGCGCTCCACTAGAACCTCCGCGAGAATCTGTCCCCAGGACTTCAGACTGTACCCGCCCGGCAAGACATCTTCAAAGCACCGCTTTTCCCTCCGCAAACGATGCCTTCGCCCGCTGCCAAAGGCCACAGCCCTCCCGGCTTGGTCGGGTCGGAGGGTTCCACGGCTCTCCTTCAAGTAAACGCCCTCAACCGCACACGGCGCACTCTGCTCGGCGAGCAAAGACGGCGGCGCTTTCTCTGTACCTTTTCGGGTTGACAGAGCGGTGAAATAGGCAGCGGCTCACAGATTGCTTGCGTCACCGATCTCCCCCGAGAGGGCCTGCGCCATTTCGGCGGGAAGGGGGAACCCTCTACTCCCCTATTCGGTGGGCTCCTCTCTCTTTTGTAAAACGACCTCTCAGAGCAATGCCTTTGCGCTGGGCTCCACTGTCATCCCGCCTAGCCACCTTCCAAGCTCGTCGGCAAAGCGGCTTCCCTTCTCCGTCTGCGCGGGTCTAAAAATTGGGCTCTCCGCCCGGCCACATCTGTTTTCGCGGGTCTCGTTCGATGCCAGACTCAAAAAGCCCCTTCGCACGGCAGCGGCCAGGCCCTTCCATCGCAGGGCACACCTTACTCCCCTTTTCGCCCTCCTGTCTGCCGATGGGCGGTAATAATGGTGTAGCTGTGCGCATTTACCGTTATGGTGCAGCCATCTATTCGCACATACCAGTTCTTACCGGCCCTGACGATGGCGGCGCTGGAGGAGGCGACCTTCTCCCGGCACCACTCCACCACATCATCCGTGTCCAGGGTGAGGTTCCTTTTGACCCGCGCAGCGCCCCCCGGCGTCGTGTGCAACCTCTCCAGCTGAGAGAGCAGCCCCTCCGCCTTCTCCGCCCCACTCAAGCGATTTCAAAGCTCTGCGAGTGAAAGTCTGTGTAGTAGCGGCCGCCGGTCGCCACAAACTTCAAAACACAGTAGTCCGGGTCGGTCACCCCCTTGGGGTAGTAGAGGGTGTCGCCCTCCCGCCAGATTATCTCCTTGCTGGCAGGGTCCTCCAACACCTCCATGCGGCCGACCAGCATGACCCCTCGAAAAAGGCGGCTGTCGCAAAAGTAGATGCTGGCCTTGGGGTCCTTTCTGTACTGGGCCACCCGCATGGAAGAGGTGTTGGTGGTAAAGTAAAACGCCCGGATACCCACCCGCTTGCGGGGCGGGAGCATCGCCTTCATGTGGGGAAATCCGTCCTCCGAGACGGAGGCGATAAAGGAGACCCCTTGCCGGTCAATCAATTCCTCAATCGTTGTTTCAATATCGCGCAACATCTGTCTGTCCTCCCTCTATCCGGTTTGGCAGGCGTTTTGCCGGCCACCTGAAAACTCTATTTTCTGTTGGGCCTTCTCTTGATGGCGAGCAACCGGACAAAATCGTCAACCATCGAGAGGTCGGACGGCTCAAACATCACCCATTTCCCATCGCGGTAGGTCTTTGCCCCGTCGTAAATCGCCTGAACCCGCTGTGGGTACTGCCCCCGCTCCGCTTCAAACGCCGCTTGCTCTGCCTTCCCGAAAATCACCATAAAGCCGATCTTCTTCTCCCTTGCGTACAGCGCGCAGAGCGTCTTGCCGCCTCTGCGATACTTGTACTCATAGGTCCACGCCTTGCCGCCGCTGTTCCAGAGGCGGTCCATATCGTACCTCTCGTCGATGGCGGCGCACAGCGCGACCCAAACATCAAACAGGGGCCGACCGACCAAGGCGGTCATCTCCTCTGCACTCGGCATTCTCTCCAACACAGTATCACACTCCTTACAATCGTTTCATTCCTCTCCTCGCCCCTGCCGCCCCAGACAGCAGGCAACAAAAAGTGCCCTCTCCCCTTACCGCTGCCGGGTAGGTGGCGCTCATCTGCCGCTGGGACTCGGCGGCAATGGTGTCGAAGACAATGCTGGATTTGCCGGAGCCGGACACACCGGTAAACACCGTGATCTTCTCCTTGGGAATTTGAAAGGTGATGTGTTTCAGATTGTTCTGGGTCAGTCCGTGCACAGTGATGTCGCCCATCTGTCGATCCCCCGCTCTCTCATCCGTCTGTCGCAGCGCCCATCTTTGCAGAGCGTCACCGACTTTCAGTATAGCAGGTAAATCTGACCCCTTCATGACATATTTTGCACAGTTTTGTACGGTCCCACCGGCCGCCAATAAGCCGGGCGCAGGGTGTCCTTTTCCACGCGGCCACCCTATTTTTTAAAACACCTTGCCACCGAGCAGAGAGGGCCAGCTTTTGGACGGCGGCGAGGGCATGGCCTCGGACGGCAGGAGCACGGTCCCAGACGGCAGGAGCACGGTCCCAGACGGCAGGAGCACGGTCCCAGACGGCAGGAGCACGGTCCCAGACGGCAGGAGTACGGTCCCAGACGGCAGGAGCACGGTCCCAGACGGCAGGAGTACGGTCCCAGACAGTGGAGAGATGGTCTCAGACAGTGGAGAAGCATGGCTTCAGACAGGAGAAACACGGCCTCCGTCAGGGATATGGCCTCGGACAGGGAGGGAGGTATGGCTTCAGGTAGAGGGCTCACGGCCTCAGGCAAGAGGAGATACAGCCTCGGACAGTGGGAGAGAGCTTCTCCCCTGCGGCGCTGGGGACGGCCGCTGCAAAATGTGACGGCTCGCCCTTGCCCTCCCTCCAAAGATTGCATTGCCCCTTTGCCCACAGTAGACAGCCCGGCAAAGCCGCCATTCACAGTGTTTTGGCGCATCGGAAGGATTGCCGTCTCCGCCTGCCGCAGTGCTGAGGACAATCAGTTGAAAACTCGGCGTGCATCGGCTGCAGTGGTGAAAAAGGGATAGGAGGAAAGGGAGCAGCTTTGGGCTCTACGCAGGACACACCCCTTCTATAAAGAGGCCAACGGGTCCAGCGCCTCCAAATTTTCCCATTAAAGGCAATGTCCGGGCAGAGGCGCAGCAAGCGGGGCGGCGCTTTCGCCGCCCCGCCCAAGATGCCAAGCCGGTTTGGGCTGTCGAAATCACAACCGCCGGTCCCTCATTTGTCCCCTAAAGGCGGGCCGCCAGCCAGCGCAGCGCCCGCTCGTGGCGGGCGGCGATCCCGGTGATGTGGCCGCCCGGATTCCACTCCAACACGCACCGGTCGGGGTTGTCCAGCCGCCCTTGCAACTGTTTACAGAGGGCGCGGGTACAGTCCCCCACCGGGGCCAACCGCGCCATTCGGGTGTGCTCCTCTCCCTCCCCTAAAGAGAGGTAGAAGAGGTCCTGTCCCCGCTGCGGCAACTTCTCCTCTGCGTACTCCCGCCAACCATCGTACCAGAGGGAACCCGAAAGGCTGGCAAAGGCCGCGAAGGGGGCGTTCGGCTGGGCTGCTGCCCAGAGGGTGAAAAGTCCCCCCAGCGAGTACCCCAGCAAGGCTGAGCGCTCACTGTCCGCCCCCAGAGCGGCCTCCGCCGCCGCCTTGGCCCGGCAGAGGCGGGGCAGGTATCCCGCCGCGTCGCCGCCAAAGGGCCTGTCCCTCTTTTTCAGGTTGGGGGCGGGCCAGGGGGTGTAGTCGTCGTCCCGGTTCCCAGTGCTGTGCAGCACCAGGGCCAGGGGCGGCAGAGTGTCCCCCTCCCCCTCCAGTCCGGCCAGCAGTTCGGGCAGCATCCCCTCCACCATCTCGCCGTCCAGCAGATGAACAGCGGGCATCCCCCGCTCCCAGCGCGCGGGCAGATAGCAGCGGGTCCCCTCCGGGCCTGCATGCAGCGTTCCCTTCACAGAACATCCTCCTCCCTCCCGGCGCGCCAGAGTACGCCGGTTTTCCTCCAGTATACCCCTGCGGGGAGAAGGGCGCAACTCCCCTACTGCTCGGGGCAGACCCGACAGATGACCTGACTGCCCGCCGCGGAGAGGACCCGCACCTGAAACACATCAGGCACCTGGTCGTAAAGGCAGCCGGCACTCATACGCCCGCTACGAATCATCCTCCCGGCACACCCCCTCACTGCTCCGGGCAGACCCGGCAGATGACCTGGCTGCCCGCTACGAAGAGGACCCGCACCCGGAACACATCGGGCACCTGGTCGTAAAGACGGCCGGCGCTCATGGTCCCCTTGGCCACCGTGTAGGGGCTATTCGCCAGGTATCCCGCCTGACAGCTGGGGGACACCCCCACCCAGACGGCTTCGGCATCGTGCGAGTTCTGGGGCTCCTTTTTGCAGACAAGCGTCTGTCCAGGGGAAAATACCTCCGTCCCCAGATAGTGCTTTCCCCCCACGACGGTCACAAAGCGCTTTTTCTTCATCTGTGATCCCTCCTCTTTACGCGGCCCGGTCGGGCAGCAACCAGCCGTCCCGCAAGTCCCGCAGGGCCTCCTGCTCGGTGTCGGCGGAAAACTGAAACCTCCCGCCCCTGTCGTACACTTCCACATGGCCGTTCACATAGCGAATCTCGCAATCCATCTTCCGTCCTCCTCACAGGTCGTCGGTTTTGTTCTCTCTGGTACCAGTATACAAAACCAACTGTCCCATAAAACGGACTGTTTTCTTTCGTCCTCCCGGCTGGGCGGGATCTTTTCTGGAATGTGGCAAAAAAAGGAGACAGCCGCAAGCTGTCTCCCCTCTCTATTGTTCCCCCTCCCCGTAGGGGGCCAAGGTCTCTCTGGCGTAGCGCAGGTAGGCGTTTACCGCCTCCGGCGGCTCGAGGATGCGCGCCCCGGCCCCCAGGCCGAAGAGCCAGGACCAAAATGGGGGGCTGACCCGCACCTTGACCCGCACCGCAAACCCCTCTCCCACGGGGCGCAGGGGCGTCTCGGGGCCAAAGCGGTCGGCCACCACCCCCGCCAGGGTGGGGGCAAACCAGAGCAGCAGGGTCTCCTCCTCCCCGCCGAACATCCCAAATACCCCCTTGGAGTAGGCCCCCATGTCGAAATTGGCAAAGGCGTCCGCCCCCTCCCGGGGCATCTCCGGCAGCGGGCGGATGTGGGCCATCTTGTCCACCCGGTAGTGGCGGATGGCCTCCGACCGGCTGTCAAAGGCGATGAGGTAGTAGTTTTCGTCGTCCCAGGTGAGGGCCCAGGGGCTGACCCGATAGGCCTGTCCGTCCCGGCGGGCCCGGCGGACAAACCGCCTCCCCCCGGGGGCCAGGGCCCACTCCTCGTAGACAAAGGAGACCTGCACCCCCTGGGAGATGGCCCCGTGCAGGGCGTCCACACTGAAGTAGACCGCCTCGTTTTCGGTCTTGACCCGGCCGGCCACATAGACCTGCCGCTGCAGCTGGCGGGCCTGGTGGGCGCTGCAGAGCCCCTCCACCTTGCCGATGAGTTGGTCGGATTTGCGCCGGGTGATGAACTTGCAGGCCTGCACCGCATCCACCAGCAGCTTCAGTTCAGGCAGCTGAAAGGGACGCTCGGCCACAAAGTAGCGCCGTCCCTCCCGCATCACGTCCAGCCCGTAAAGGCGCAGGGTCTCGATGTCGTCGTAGAGGCTTTTGCGCTCGGCAGCCAGCCCCCGCCCCTCCAACTCGCCCTGCAGCTGGGCCAGGGTGAGGCCGTGCTCCTCGTCGGTCTGGCGCAGAAGGATCTCCCGCAGGGCCAGCAGCCGCCCCTTCTGTCCCCCGCTCTTGGCCACAGCCCTTCCCCCTCTCTACTCGCCGATGATCTTGATCAGGACCCGCTTGTCCCGCATCCCGTCGAACTCAAAGTAAAAAATCTGTTCCCAGGTGCCGAAATCCAGCCGGCCGCCGGTGATGGCGCAGACCACCTCCCGCCCCATGACGGTTCGCTTGAGGTGGGCGTCGGCGTTGTCCTCAAAGCCGTTGTGGTCATACTGGCTGTAGGGCTTTTCCGGGGCCAGCCGCTCCAGCCAGCGCTCGTAGTCCCGGTGGAGACCCGCCTCGTCGTCGTTGATAAAGACGCTGGCGGTGATGTTCATGGCGTTGACCAGGCAGAGCCCCTCTTTGACCCCGCTCTCGTCGATGGCCTGCTGCACCTGGGGGGTGATGTTCACCAGTCCCCGCCGGGCAGGCAGGTGAAAGTGCAGCTCTTTGCGGTGGGATCTCACAGCGCTCTCTCCTCTCACTTCTTTTGCAGCCGGCGGCAGAGTTCCGGGTCGGGGGTGACATAGGCCGAGTAGTTTTGCTCGAACACCACCATCCCCGGCTTGGCGCCGGCGGGTTTTTTGATGTTTTTCACCAGGGTGTAATCCACCGCCACCTGGGCGGCATCCCCGGCCTTGGAATGGGTGGCGGCGATGGTGGCCGCCTGGGTGAAGGCCCGCACCGGGATGGCGTCGAAGTCCTCCCCCCCGGTCAGCAGGATGGCGTGGCTGCCGGCGATGTCCTTGGTGTGAAACCAGATGTCGGTCTTCTCGGCCAACTTGGTGGTGAGCTGGTCGTTTTGGGTGTTGTTGCGCCCCACCAGCAGGGTATAGCCGTCGTCGAGGACAAATTCCAGGGGGCCGCGCATCTTGGGGCGGTTCCCCTTCTTTCCGGCCCGGCGCAGGTAGCCCTGGTCGCAGAGCTCCTGGCGGATGACCGCCAGCTCGTCCTCCCCGGTGGCCCGGGTCAGGCTGTCAAAGACGCTCTCCAGGTAGCGGATCTCCTCCTCTCCCTGTTCGATGAGGGCTTTGAGCTTCTCCTCGGCGGTGCAGAGCTTGCGGTATTTTTTGTAGTAGGCCTGGGCGTTCTGGGCCGGAGTCAGCCGCGCGTCCAGGGGGATCTCCACCGTCTCCCCCGCCTCGCTGTAGTAGTTCGGCACCTTGGCCACCCGGTCGCCCTTCTGTATTTGGTAGAGGGCGCTCTGCAGCAGGTCGCCGCAGACCCGCAGCTCCTCCCGCTGGGCGCAGGCGGTCAACTCCTCCCGCTGGGCGGCCACCCGGCGCTCGATGCGCTCGATGCGACCCATCAGCAGGTGAAAGAGGTCGGCCGAGCGCTGTTTGACCCGGTGATAGGCGTCCTTCCCGGTGTAAAAGGCGTCGAGCATCTCCCCCAGGGTGGGGTAGTTGCGGGTCTCAAAGGGGTAGCCGAACTGGTGCAGCTCCATAAAGGAGAAGTCCTTGGGGGCCTTCTGCGCGTCCAGCACCACCGTGGGGGTACAGTCCCCCGAGGTGACCGTCTCCTGCATCTGCCCCAGGAAAAACCGCAACCGGTCCAGCTGCGCGGGGGCGAGTTCCCCACAGGGTTCCCCTTTGGTGACGTAGTGCTCGATCTCCCCCGCCACCACCGGTGAGATGCCGGCCAGGGTCTTCATACAGGCCCGGTGCAGGTCCCCGTCAAAGCGGGCGGCCACCGCCTCGGCCAGCTCCTCCTTGCTGTGAGAGAGGAGCCAGAGCTTGTTTTGGGCCGGGGGGAGGGTGTACTTTCCGGTGGGCAGGATCTGCCGCACCGAGGACATGCTCATGTCCACCCGCTTCACCGCGTCCAGGATGGTGCCGTCCTCGGTGAGGAGGACGATGTTGGAGTGGCGGCCCATGATCTCGATGACCAGACGCAGGCGCACCGCGTCGCCGATCTCGTTGCGGCAGTCAAAGTCCAGAAAGGCGATGCGCTCCCCTTCGGGCTGGCGGATGTCCGCCAACCGCCCGCCGGAGAGGTGTTTGCGCAGCAGCATGCAGAACATGGGCGGGGTGGCGGGGTTGGGATACTGCTCCCCGGTCAGGTGGATGCGGGGGGCGTCGGCCCGGGCCGAGAGAAAGAGCTTTCCCCCGATCTCCCCCTGTCCCGAGAGGGTGAGCACCAGCTCCTCCTTCGAGAGCTGGTGGATCTTGGTGATCCGCCCCCCCAACACCTTTTGGCGCAGTTCACCGCAGAGCAGGTGGAGGGTCAATGCGTCCAGAGCCATTAGAAAAACACCTCCACATCTCGCTGGGTCGAGGGGAAGACCCGCTCCACCCCCGCCTCTTCCAGCAGCGCCTGCAGGGCGGGCAGCACCACCTGCTCGGTGGCAAAGTGGCCCGCCGCCACCAGGGTGATCCCCCGGTGGGCGGCCTCCAAAAATTCGTGGTACTTGCACTCGCCGGTGAGGAGGGCGTCGGCCCCCAGGGCCTGGGCCTCCTCCGCCATGCCGCCGTCCATGGCCCCGCTGCAGAGGGCCACCCTCTCCACCGAACCCTGTCCCAGGGTGCAACGAACCCCGGGGGCGCCCAGGGCGGTCTTTACCTGCGAGGCAAAGGCCGCCGGAGCCAGGGGCCGCGCCAGC
Source organism: Bittarella massiliensis (ex Durand et al. 2017) (assembly GCF_009876955.1). Lineage (NCBI taxonomy): Bacteria > Bacillati > Bacillota > Clostridia > Eubacteriales > Oscillospiraceae > Bittarella (ex Durand et al. 2017) > Bittarella massiliensis (ex Durand et al. 2017). The sequence continues at coordinate 418,693 of NZ_WWVY01000002.1, forward strand.
CGGCCGATGCGGCCCAGGCCGTCGGGGCGGAAGGGGGCCAACTGCCCCAGCCCCACCGCGGCGGCCAAACAGTCGTTGACCCCGCCCTGGGCGATGTCCAGGTTGGTGTGCATCGAGATGACCGACAGTCCCTCTGCCGCCAGGCGGTGGGGCAGCGACCCGGCCTCCAGCCGATGCAGACCGCCGAAGATGACCGGGTGGTGGGTCACGATCAGGTTGGCCCCGTGGGAGAGGGCCGAGTCGATGACCCCGCCGGTGACGTCCAGGGCCAGTTCCACCCCCGTCACCTCGGCCTCGCCGTCTCCAATCAAAAGACCCACATTGTCCCAGCTCTCGGCCAGGGCGGTGGGACAGTGCTCCTCCAACAGAGCCAATATCTCTTTGATGCGCATACTATACTCCTTCTCAAAAAAGCGGGCTCGCCCGCGAAAATCATTCGGTTGGCGCGACCCCACAGGGGCCGCAAGCGGCCTGCATACCTGCTTCGCCGCCAGGTGGAATACCCCGTCGTCCAGGTCCTGCGGACCGGCCGGCGGCGTTATTGCCATTATACCACAAGCGCGGAGCGCGCGGTGGTATTTGGCCATGAGGCAGGGAGCAAAGGTCGTTTGCACATCTGCCCGACCATCTCGGTATAATAGCCACTTTGTGGCTATTATACCACATCCCCCGCCAAAATCGTAGGCGGCTGCGCCACTCCCCCAACGGGCTTGGGTCGCTTTATGGGCCCATCTTGCGACGATCAGGCCGACATGGTAAAATGGTAAAAACTGACTTGCGCTGGGCTGAAAAGTGCGAATTTCTTGTCTGCCGGGCCGAGCGTGTCCCCCATGGGCACCCCCTCCCGCCGCGGCAAAGGCAAGGCGTCCTTTGCAAATTGGAATGATAAGGGAGTATTTCCATGAGTAAAAAGACCATATCGGTGCTCACCTGCCTGTGCATACTGATCGCGGCGATGGACATATCCGGCCTGCCGGGCATCTTATTTCAACTGAGAGTTGCAGATGTGGACGCGGCTATTCTTCCACTGACGCTCAATTTTTGTCTCATTGGACTCGCGGCTTTCGCCGTTATCCGAATATTTAAAATAGAGTATAAATACGGCTTTACAACAAACGGGTTGCTCAATGGGCTAAAAAAATACGCCCCGGCGGGAGCGATTGCAGGAATCCTGTCCTTTATTGCCTTTTTTATCGGTCTCTCCCCATTTGATTACAAGCCGACCATCTGGAAGGTATTGATTGAGGGCGTAGTCTATTACATAGGGGTTGGAATAGTAGAAGAGTTTTATGTAAGGGGGCTCTTTTTAAACATCGTAGAGGCGCTGTGCAAAAAGCGAAAAAACAAAACCGCCATTGCCATTGTGGTGTCGTCTATTGCATTTGGGCTAGGCCACATTCCGGGTGTTATTGGTATGGGGTGGGGAGTGATCCTCTTTAAGGTCATATCCACCATTGGAATGGGCTTTTATTTTGGCGTCATCTACAAGCGCACCAACAATTTGCTTTTGCCGATACTGATGCATATTTTCATCGATGTGTGCGCGCTCCCATACTGTTTTACATCCAACATGCGCTATGAAACCATTTCGCTCATCATTTTAGTGATTACCTATACCATGCTGGCAGTATATAGTGGCGTGCTGTTGGGAAAAGCCGACAAAGCGAATTAAACAGAAGCCCCCCTTCTCCCTGTCGGACCAATGCAACGAGCCCTCACGGGATATATACCAGCGGCCATCTTTTTTCAAAAGCCAAAGGACGCTCGCTCCCCTCTGAACCCACTGTAAAACGGACCATTGCAAATAGAGGCCACTTTCATCAAAAGGCGGCTTTTTTGAATCTTTGGGTCGCAGACAGCCCAGTGCCAAAAAGGGGGGAGACTGCGCCTCAACCCGGCGCAGTCCCCCCCCTTTTATTACCCCAGATTTTCCCGCCGCTGGCTCAACAGCTCATCGGGGAAGCTGTCGCTGCAGAGGCTCCAGTGCTCCCCCCAGTCGTCGCTGGCAAACCATAGGGCGGTCTCGGCCGCATCCCCGTCGTCCCCCTGGGTCACCGGCAGCAGCCCGTATTGCCCGTCAAAAATCGGCGGTTGCACCGCCCCGTAAACCCCCTCGTACTCGGCCGGGAGGGCCACCTCACACCGCCGCCAACTGTCGCCCCCGTCGGCGGTGCGGTAGAGGCAGGGCAGCCCGTTTTCCGGCCGGTAGCAGAGAAAGCCCACCTCCTCGCTGACAAATCTGGCGCCGATCACCAAGCTGGTCTTCCCCTGCGCAGCAGGGGTGGCGGTGGGCTGCCAGGTCTTCCCCCCGTCGGCGGTCAGGTAGACGCTGCAACCCTCCTGGCTCATGGTCCGCCCGGCGCTAAAGACCGCATAGCCGCCGGTGTCGCTCCAAAAGCCGATGGCGCGAAAGCGGCTCCCCGCCCCCGACGAGGCCACCGTTCTCTCCTCCCAGCTCGCCCCCCGGTCGCTTGAGAGCAGGGCCTTCATCTCCTCGCCGTCCTGGTAGAAAAGGGCCGTCTTCTCCTGGGTGACCCAGACCGCTCCCGACGGCACAAATTCCTGGGCCTGTTGGTCGGGGCTGTACAGTTTGGCCACCGCCAGCGGGCCCTTCACCCATTCCAGCCCGCCGTTATAGCTGATTTCCAGGGTGGGCTCCCTCTGGTAGAGGCCGGTGCGGTACTGGCAGCGCCCGTCCCAGCCCCGCTTGGCCTGGGCTGCCGCCGCGTCGGCCTGGGCGGCGCTCAGGGCGTAGTCGGGGCCGTCGTAGGGGGGCAGGTCCCCGGCCTCCACCAGCTCTCCCAGTTCAGTGAGGGCGTATCCATCCGTCCCGTAGCGGACGATCCGCATCTGCGCGGTGCCACTCTGCCCCTCATCCAGGCAGCCGGCCAGCAGGCCGGGGGTCCCTGCGTCGGCCGAGAGGGTGAAGCCCAGCTCGGCGGTGTACTCCCCCCGCCCGCCGGCCAGCACATTCCTGGGGTAGCCGGGGGTCAACTGGGCCCCCTGGCCGGCGGCGTACTGGGTCAGCAGTTGTTTGGCAATGTCCAACAGCCCGGCGCTGTCCGTCTGCACCGTGGCCAGCGCGCCCTCCGGCGGCTGGGCGGCGGAGACCGACGGGGAGGACAGGGCCCCCTCCGGCGGGACCTCGCCCCCGTCCCCCTGCCGGCAGCCGGTCAAACTGCCCGCCGCCAGCGCCATCACCAGCAGCCAGGCCTGCCATCTCCCTCTCTTCACAGAAAACCCTCTCCCTTCTTTTCACCGCGAGAAAATGGGGCGCCAAAGCGGCCCTCCCACCAGTGAGACTGGCCGGGAGGGCCGCCCGTTACACCTCAGTACAGTTTTTTGATCTCCACGATCAGCTCTTCGATGTGGGCGGCGTCCTTCCCCTGGGCCAGCAGCCCCTGCTTCTGGCTGTAGAGCTGCCCCAACACCTTTTCGTAGTAGAGGGCCCGCTCCTCCCCCGCGCTCAAGGGGACCAGGCCCACCAAGCTCATGAGGGGGGAGATCCGCTTGGGTTCCCCGCCGTAGGTCGCCAACATCACCGTGTAGACCCGGCCGCGGTCGCAGACCACCTGCTCCTTCACCAGCTCAAATCCGGCCTTGTACAGGTCGATGCGCAGCTGGCCGGCCCGGCTCATGGGCTGCAGCACCAGGGTCTTGCCCGGCGCCCGGAGCCGCTCATCGGCGAGGACGATGCTGGCGATCAGCTCGCCCCCCATCCCCGCGGCAATGACGGTGTCGGTCTCGGGTACCCCTTGCAGCCCGTCGGTGCAGATGCAGTTCACCGCCAGGCCGTTTCGCTCGGCCAGCCGCTGCGCCTTCTGCAGCGAGGGCCCTGAAATATCGCAGGCATAGCCCTTGGTGACCCGCCCGCTCTCCACCAGGTGGCAGATCAGGTAGCCGTGGTCACAGCCGATGTCGGCCGCCGTGCCCGGGGGCACCAGGGCCGCCACTGCCTGCAGTCGCTTATCCGGCAATCGTATCAACTGCTTCTCCTCCCCTCTGTGCGTCGGTTTTGTCCATCTGTCTTTGCATGGTCTTCATCAAGAAATTGCTGATGTACTGGCTGGCCCCCAGCACCAAAAGTCCGGTGATGGTGGCCACGGTAGTCTGGGGCAGCATGGAGATGACCGCCATGCCGGCGGCGCCGCCAAAGCCCATACAGAACTGGGAGAGGGTGATGAACTCCCCGCTGAGGCCCTGGCCGCCCGGCGTCTTTTTCACCGACAGGTAGAACATGCTGGTGTAGCCGTTGTCCAGCCAGCAGCCGAAAAAGCTGTTGACCGCCGAAAACAGGAGGATGGTGGTCACGTCCATCCGCCAGTAGAGGGAGGCTGTGGTCGCCACCAGGACGCTCACCGAGATGTGCAGCAGCTTCACCCGGTTCTCCCGCTTCATCAGCCGCCCGCAGACCCAGCTGGCCAGGATGGCGCTGATGCCCACCAGCACGTTGTTGACCCCCACCAACAGCTCGCTCTGGATGATGCGAAAGAGGAGGATGTTGAGGAAGAAGTTGAACACCCCCGAGCGAAAGCCCTTGATCAGCTCTGAGGCCACGAACATCCGCCAGAGGGGGGAGCGCACGGCGATTTTCGCCATTTTTTTGTACTGGGTCTTTTGCGAGTTGAAGGTGATGCGGGGCATCCGCACCACCTTGTACATGGCCACCGCCGCCACCGCCGCCGAGAGGCCGAAGACCACGTAGTAGCCGGTGAGCCCTTCAAAGCGGGAGATGAGGAAGCCCGAGAGAAAGGGCATGGCCAGGCTGACGATCCCCCTGGCAAAGGCCATGAAGGAGACGGTCTGGTCGGTGTTCCCCTCACTGGAAAACTGGGAGACCGCGTTGGCGTAGGTGATGAAGAAGAACGACTGCCCCATGGCCGCCAGAAAGGCGATGAGCACCACAAAGTCGTCCAGCCGGTTCATCACCGTGAAAAAGGTGACATACATCACCAAAAAGTCGGCAATGGCCACCGTAAAGGTGAATTTGGCCGAAAAGCGCCGCATACAGGCCACCGTCGCCACGGTGAAAAAGGGGCCCAAAATGGAGACCACCGTGTTGTAGAACATGGTGACCCCGCTGTCCCCCGTCAGCTTGATAAACAGGGTGTTGATGAACATGGTGTGCAGGTTGGTGAAGACGAGATAGCACAGATAGATCTGCAGCACCTTCAAAAAGTCCGGGTTGAGGCCCTCCATCCCCAACATCTGCCGCAACCGGCTGTTTTTTGCCACACAAATTCCTCCTCTTTTTTAAAAGCGCCGTCTCCGGCACAGGCGCAGCCGCATGCGCCCAACGGGGCGGGGCCGCGAGACATTTGTCC